>JAHEAK010000716.1 GCA_024642805.1 Kofleriaceae bacterium
TTTCTTGGTACAGGCGCGCGCAACAGCGAGCAGCGACCGCCGGCCCATGCCCCAACAGCTGAGCGATTGGTTGGCGGAGATATTCCCGGAAGGCCTGGTTACCAAGTCCATCGAGGGCACCGAAATCAAAGGCTCTGCGCGGACATTCCTCGATCACGGGCGCAACGATCTGCTCGACGAAGACAGCGACGCCACCTTGCGTTCGATGGCAGCGACGATGGTCGAAGGAAACGATGCAGGCGCCGGCGCAGAGCAAGACGATGCGGCCGTGGATCAGGATGAGGAGGATCAGGATCAGGAGAGTGTGGGCGACTCCTCCTCGCCTGCGCTGGTCGCCGCCGAGCCTAGCCCCCACCCGGCCACCGTGGCAGCGCGCTCTTCCTGGGCTCGCGGCCTTGCCCTGCCCCTTGTCGGGGCCGCGCTTGCGGCGCTGGCCTATTCGAAGTTCGCGGGCTCGGAAGCGGCGCCCACTAGCGCCCTGGGCCCAACCGGGGATTCCGGCACAGCCCACACACAGATCGAAGACCTGGCTCCTATCGATGCCGGCGCGAAGCTCCTAGATGCTGGCCACGCACAGCTCGATGCCGCCCGCGCCGACGCGGCTGCCATCGATGCACAGCCAAGCATTCCTGTGCGCGTGTCGCGAGCCGATGCGGCCGTCGGCCCAAGCTCAGTGCTGAAACTGAGCTCGAGCCCATGGTCGACGGTGCAGGTGGTCGGCCGCAAAGAGCGCTGCGATGAGACGCCCTGCCAAATCAGCTTGCCACGGGGCAAGTACCAGCTGGTCTTCAACAACCCCATCGCTGGTCTAAAGAAGACCGTCACCGTCACGGTTGACGGCGATCAAGCACTACACCAAGTCCTCGAAGCCGAGCCTCGCTAGCACGCGAGGCATCCCTTGTGCGCTTAGGACTTGAGGGCTTTCTTTGCAGGTGGCGCCGCATCACTCGCGTCGTCGAGCTCGACGAAGGCGCCGTAGAGAGCACCAATGGCTGGCGCCATGATGTACTGCCAGTCGTAGACGTTGCGGGTCTCTTCCGCGATTTCGAGATCGAAGCCACCCCAGACCTTGGCAACCAGCGCGTAGATTCCAACCGCGATTCCGTAGCCAAAGATGGTCTTGAGAATCGGCGTAAAAATAGTGCCGCCCTTGGCGCGCAGGTGCGCCCAAAAGGGTTTGCCGACCAGGAGACCGACGGCGGCGCCCACCAGGCCGTAGCTGAGCCAGTTCATGCCTCCGCGCAGGTTTAGAGCGAAAGCCGCATAGCCGATCGCGCCACCAAGGACGCCACCTTTAATCAAGCCCAGGAGTAATCGGAGCACTCTTGCAGTGTGACCGCAACTCGAGCGGCTGACAAGGGCCCAAGCTGAGGGTGCCCGGGAGCTGCTATCAAGACCTGCAGATTCATCTGGTTGAGTCGATGGCGACGCAGGTCTTGCATCGCCGTGACAGCTCGCACATGCCTGGGTGTACTCGCTCTCAGCCGCGCGCTTTGCGATAGAGCGCCGACAAGGCCATCACGAATGCGACGGCAACCATGCCCGCCATGACGCCGAAGAGGGCTTTGAGGATCGGCCCCACCAACCAGCCAATAGCGCCGACCTCGTGCTGCAACTCAGAAATGTACGCTGCCACGGGTGCCAAGCCGTGCACCAGAATTCCGCCGCCCACCATGAACATCGCAATCGTGCCGGCTACCCCCAAAAAGCGCATCAACCAGGGAGCAAACGCGAGGATGGCGGCCCCGAGCCGCTTCGAGCCGCGCCCAGGCCTCGTCGCCATGGCCGCCCCCATGTCATCGAGCTTGACGATGGCCGCCACGAGGCCATACACGCCAACGGTCATCAGTGCTGCGATCAAGGTGAGGACGACGATGCGAGTTTCCAGCGACGCTGTTGCCACCGTGCCCAGGGAGATGGCGACGATTTCGGCCGAGAGCACGAAGTCAGTGCGGATGGCGCCAGCGATCTGGTCGGCCTCGGCCTGCACCAGATCCACATTTGGATCGGCGACGCTCTCGAGCAACTCGATGTCTTCGGCTGTGGCTTGCTCGCGGGTCTGAAGAAAGGAGTCGACCCACTTGTGAACGCCTTCGTAGCAGAGGAAGGCACCACCAAACATCAACAGAGGCATGACCAACCAGGGAGCAAGCGAGCTGATGATGAGCGCCAGTGGAACCAGGATGAGCTTGTTGCGAGCCGAGCCTTTTGCGACAGCCCATACCACTGGCAATTCGCGCTCGGCCTCGACGCCTGACACCTGCTGAGCGTTGAGCGCTAGATCGTCGCCTAACACTCCTGCGGTCTTCTCGGTTGCCACCTTGGTCAACGCACCGACGTTGTCGAGAATCGTGGTGATGTCGTCGAGTAACGCGAGAAGACTACCGCCCGGCATGGTGCGAGACTCTAGCATCAACGCAGCGAAGCGCGAGGCGAGCCAGGCGAAAGTCGGCTACAGCGCGGGCTGCTAGTGCGCGGCGATGACAAGGGGCAAGCGGCCGCTAATGCCCGCAGAGAGCATTCGCGCCAGTCCCTCGCTAGGCAGCTCACGCACGCCAACCTCGGCCCATAGTCCGATGGCGGCGACGCCAAGAATGCCCGCTCCTCCGCTGCCGGCAAATAATCCCGTCCACAGCTCCGTCGAAACCCGGGTCGCCATGCCGAGCACACCAACATCGCCACTCTGCAAGAGCTCGCCCCGTCCGCTTATCCAGGTTCGGAGATGCGGGCGCTCGTGGGCCAGCACGGCAAGCTCGATGTACCCGCCATGCGCGGAGAGCAGCGGCTCTACCGGTACGCGACCTGAGCCGAGATAGTGCGAATGCAGGTCGGCCGATGGGTCGGGAAGAAAACTGCCCACGTAGCCGACGCCGATGTCGACAGCGCTGCGCTTGGGATTCATCGTCGCCCAGTGCAGGCCCACCATCAGCGCCGTTCCCGTGGCCGTTTGTCCTTGATCGTCGCGCATGGCGAGCGAGCCTAGATCCAGCTTGAGTGGCGGCAGGAGTCCACCACCGGCGAGTGCGCTCGTGGTTGTAGCCACCAGTATGACCAGGGGCACGACAA
>JAHEAK010000717.1 GCA_024642805.1 Kofleriaceae bacterium
CATGACCTACGCCGAGCTAGCCAGGCAGATGCCCCGCTCCGGCGGCGAATATCGCTACCTGCGCGAGTTCGCCCACCCCGCCCTCGGCGACCTGGCCGGCTGGGTGACTCTCATCGTCGGCTTCGCGCAACCGACAGCCATCAACGCACTTGCTGCCACCGCTTTTCTTGCCACCCTCATGCACCTGCCCTACCCACGCTTGGTGGCGGCTTGTGCCATTGCGCTGATCGCCCTGGGTCACGCCCTCGATCGCAACTCTTCGAGGTGGCTGCAAAACAGCTTGGTCGTGGCCAAGGTACTCCTTTTGGCCGGATTCGTCGCTCTGGGTCTGCTGGCCGGCGACAATCATTGGCCCTCGTGGACGCCGCCAAGCGGCAACACCAGCCTGGCTGCCTTCGTCGGCAGCCTCTTCTACATCAGCTACGCCTTCAGCGGCTGGAACACCAGTGCCTATGCAGCCGAGAGCTTTCGCCGACCGGATCGCGATGTCGGCACAGCCATGTTCCTTGCCTGTGCGCTGGTCGCCCTCTTGTACTTGATCGTCAACTGGATCTTCGTTGCCAACCTCGACCCGGCCGCCGCCTCTGTCGTCATGGACTCCGATCAAGCAACCCTTGGTCATGCTGTGACCGAGAAGCTCGCCGGTTCGACGGGCGCGCACTTCATGTCGATTCTGGCGGTCATGAGTTTTGTATCGGCCATGAGCGCGATGCTGATGGTGGGACCACACATCGCCGCCACCATGGCGCGCGATGGTGCCCTGCCCGGCTTCTTCCTCGCAAAGCAGGGCAAGCCGCCCGCGCGCGCCATCGCCTTTCAAGCGGCTGTCGCCATCGTGGTGCTGGCCCTGCACAGTCTGAGCGAAGCCTTGCGGACGGTCGGCGCGACGCTGATGTTGGTATCCGCTCTGAGTGCAGGCTCGCTGCTCTTGGCGCATGTGCGCGGGCGACTGCCCAGGAAAGCCGCGCGCACAAGTCTGGTCGCGGCCGCGCTCTACGCGCTCTTTTCGTGCTGGCTGCTCTACGTCGGCTTTCGCGACGACACCGGGCTCTTGCCATGGTTGACCGCCCTGCTGCTAGGAGCGCTGATCGTCTACGCACTTCGGGAGCGTGGACGCCGGCTCGATTAGAATCGGCGAGACGGTCGAGACCAGAATTTCACCGGAGCCAAATTGGATCCGCCCATCGACGATGTCGCGAGAGAGATAGAAAGGCTCGCCATCGATGAAGAGATCACCAGCGCCGACATCGACGACGCTGAGAATAAAACCGCTCCACAAGATCATCAGGTGATGTGGCGCGATGCCTGGCCCACACACTCGCCAGTTGCACTCGAGAGCACTGCCGACGCGAAACATGGCTCGCCCACCTTTGCGCAAGGAGAAACCGCGCTGTGTGCTGCTCCCCTGTAACAGGCCAAGTTGCACGGCGCTTGCTTTCATGGCCGATGTATCGACCGGCAGGCGCCGCGGTTGCCAAAAAGCTGTTGCGGCTGCCCAAAAGCTGCCGCGGCTGCCCCAAAGGTGCCGCGGCTGCCCAAAAGCTGCCGCGGCTGCCCCAAAGGTGCCGCGGCTGCCAAAAAATGTCCGCGGCGCTCTTAGGCGTGTCCGCGCAAGCCCGAGAAGGTCGCGAAGATGAGGTCCGTGTTGCTCAGCGCATCCAGGGCAGCCATCTCGTCTGGGGACATGGGCCCTTCGTGATCGAGCAGGCGAATGACGCGGCACATGAGCTCTTCGTCGAAGCGAGCGTCGACGTGCACGTTCAGGAGCGCGGCCATGGCCTGGCACTCGGGAGCCGGCATGGCGCGAAAGACGTGATAGAGGGCATCGGCAACTTCCATGCGATCCCAGGAACTGCGAAAGAAGTCGAAGACGCTGGTTGGGGTGAAGTCAAAGATATCGTTTTGTGCTTCGGTGGCGCGCCCGGTCTTGGCGGCAACGCGCATCGAGTTGACGATAGTTCCCCACAGCCTGGTCACGGGCTCCAGGGTGGAATAGCGAACATCCGCCCAGTAGGACGAACACTTGTGCAGGAGGGCGCTGACCTGGGACTGAAGTGCGGCGTCGTCGATTTCCGCAAGCACTGCGCCAACATCGCCACCAGAGATGGCCGCCTCCTGTGCCCGCAGGAGCCAGTAGAGGGGCTCCGAACGGCCCTCGAACTTGGTGCTCCAAGTACCCAGGATGGCCGTCATCGACTCGTGCAATAGCTGCGAAGTATTTGTCAAATTCATCGATCCGCTGTTCCCCACAATTAAACACAGGTACACCCTCTTGGCCGGAGAATCAAGGCTGCCTACCTGCCCAAAGGAGCAAAGCTTGGATAGAATAGCTCTGGAATGCGTAAACAAGTTGGGGACTTGTTGAGGGCTCTCACGCTCTCGCTTGCTGGTATCTGTGTTCTCGCGGGCACGGCTCGCGCGCAGGAGCCGCCCTTCGATCCGGCGATCGATGTGCAGCTCTTCGATCTGAGCCCTGGGCCCAAGTCCTTCATGAGCGTCGGCAGCGCTGAGCTCTCGAACAAGAGCCAATTTAGCCTCGACGTGCTCTTCACATTTCTCACCGACCCCTTCGTTATCTACAACGTCGACGAGAACAACGACGCCATCGACAGCACACGCACCGATGTGGTGTCCTCGATCTTCGCTGGCCAACTGGTCGGAGCCTATGGCCTGACCCGCGATCTACAGCTTGGCGTCTCGGTACCGCTCATCTTCTCGCTGACGGGCGATGGCCTGGATCCCTCGACCGGCAACATGGCCTCCGGGGGCCTGCAGGCGACCGGCTTTGGCGACATGCGCGTCGAGGCCAAAGGTCGCATCATGGACAAGGGCTCGCTGGCGGCGGCCTGGGTCGGCGGCTTTACCGTGCCGACCAGCTTTGGCGCCGGCTCCAATCAGTTTCTCGGCGACGATCTTCCCGCGCTGCGAGGCGGTCTCGCCGCGCACTGGGACGGTGCACAAGGTCGCCTGCGCGTGGGCGCCAACGTCGGAGCGCTTCTGCGCAAGCCACGAAAGATCTATGCATCCGAGGTTGGCCAGCAGCTCACCTATGGCGC
>JAHEAK010000099.1 GCA_024642805.1 Kofleriaceae bacterium
AGCCATCAACGAAAACCATCAAAAGCTGAACGCACAGGTCCTGGTACTTCGAGTGGGAACGCGCCATTGCGCACTCCCAATCGAGCACGTCGACGAAACCATGCGGCCCCTGCCATGGGAGTCAATCATGGATGGGCCGCCTTACGTGCGAGGTCTGGCTATCATTAGGAGCAGGTCGGTTCCCATCGTGGACCTTGCCCACCTGATGGGAGACCCACCAGCAGCGTCGCCGACGCGCCTGGTCACCGTGCGGGTATCCGACTCGCGCCGGGTGGGCTTGCTCGTGGACGAAGTCTTGGGCCTCCAAGACACGCGCCTGATGCCCTCCGAAGCTCTGCCCCCGCTTTTGCAAGATGCGGCCTCCGAGCTAGTTGCGCAGCTCGGGCAGCTCGATGAGCGGCTACTGACGATCTTGAAGACCGGTGCCTTGGTGCCAAGCCACACCTGGCCTGAACCCGCGGGACTGGCAGAGGACTGCGAATGAGGGAGCAGCCTTCCAGCGCAGACCTCGATACCTTTCGCGACCTTCTGTCCAGCACGCTTGGCTTTCGGTTCGAAGATGCTCGGCTGGCATCCTTGGCTGAGCTCTTGGCTGCGCGCCTAGTGCAGACGGACATGGCATCCGCTCCTTCCTACTTCGACTATCTGGCGCACACTCCCGAGGAGGTAACTGCGCTTGCCCGCGAAGTGACGGTTTCCGAAACCTACTTCTTCCGCAATCGGGGCCACTTCCGCGCCCTCGAGGCGCTGCTTCGCGATCGGGCCGCCAGCCCTAGGCGAGAGCTTCGGCTCTTGTCGGCAGGCTGTTCCTCCGGAGAGGAGGCCTACTCGCTAGCCATCATGCTACGAGAAACTCTTACACGCATCGACAGCTGGAACATCTCGATCCTAGGTGTCGACGTCAACGCTGATGTCGTAGACCTGGCGCATGAGGCGAGCTACGCCGAGTGGGCCCTTCGTGCGACCCCTGTTGACTTACGCGCGAAGTACTTTCGCAAGGATGGCACGCGCTTTGTCCTAAGCGAGCAGCTACGAGACATGGTCCGCTTCGAGGTTGGAAACCTCTTGCAGGCTGACGACACCAGGCTCTGGCGCCGAGGAACCTTCGACATCATCTTCTGCCGGAACGTGCTGATGTACTTCACGCCACAGGCGGCACAAGGGCTCGTGGCAAGCATAGCTCGATCGCTGACACCTGATGGTTACCTCTTCGTGGGTCATGCCGAAAGCCTACGTGGCGCGTCGCAGGAGTTTCATCTCTGTCACACACACGAGACCTTTTACTATCGGCGCCGTCGCACCCTCGCGGACAGCCGAAATCACAACGTGGCAACACCCCCAGTGCCGATACGAACGAGCCTGAACCTCACGCGCCAGCCCCCGCGACTACGAGCCACAGAGGACGCCCCCTGGTTCGAGGCCATTGCCCAAGCATCCAGCAGAATAGAAAAGCTGGCGGGCGCCACATCGTCGAGTGAGAGTCCGGCGCACGCGACCTCGAGTGGTGCTCCTGAGCAGAACACCGCACCTGAACAGGTCGCAGACAAGGACCTCAAGGCGGCAATCAGCTTGATGCGCCAGGAACGCTTTCAGGAGGCTCTGCGCCTGTTGGTTGCCAGCTCCACGCGAGCCGAGCCCTGTGCCGACGAGCAGCTCTTGCGCGCTATGTTGTTGGCAAGCACCGGTAAGATGGAGAGCGCCGAGCGATTGTGCCACGAGCTCCTCGGAGTGGATGAGCTCAACGCAGGGGCTCACTATGTCGTGGCGATCTGTCGTGAGCATGCCTGCGATCCTGAGGCTGCCATCGCGCATAGCCGGAGCGCCACCTACCTCGACCCTGAATTCGCGATGCCACATTTGCAGCTGGGTCGATTGGCTCGACGAGAGGGGCAGCTGAGCATGGCTAGACGCGAGCTCACCCTTGCGCTCTCCTTGCTCGCGCGCGAAGACGCAGCCCGCATCGCGCTCTTCGGAGGTGGCTTTGGCCGTGACGTGCTCATTCAGCTATGTCGTGCGGAGCTCGCGGCATGTGGAGAGGCAACATGAGCAAGAGCGGGAGCCCATTGCCGCTAAGCCAACTCCGGGATGCCTTCGATCGAAACTTTGCCTCGAAGGTAGAGCTGGCACGAGACGAATATGACGAGGTTCTGGCCATCCGCGTCCAAGACAAACATGTCGCGCTGCGCGTGCGGGACATCGCCGGCATACAGCGTTGCCCGCAGCTGACGACCGTACCCTCTCGGCACCCGGCCCTGTGTGGGGTAGCGGGGCTACGAGGCAGTGTTGTGGCCGTCTACAGTCTTGCCGCTCTCCTGCGTGACGAGCGCGCCTCCTCAGGTGGCGGATGGATCGTCAGAAGCGCGGCCGACCCATCGGTGGCCCTGCATTTTGACGAACTCGAAGGTTACGAGCGAGTCGCAGCCGAGAGAATTCTAGCGTCCCAGAGCCCGACGAGCGAGGAGGCGAGCTCCGTGCAACTCGTAGCTATGGGTGGTGGACACCTGGTCCTTCTCGCCCTCGAGGAGCTCCTGAAGATCATCAACCTGCCCCTTGGATCGGCGAAAGAATGACGAATATGGCGAGAGAGTGGACATTTGGACAGCGAATGGGAGCGGGCTTCGCTCTGGTGGTCGTACTGACCTTTGTCATGGGAGCTGTCGGTTACGTCGCCCTCAAGAGGGTCGCGGCGAGCAAGGACCTGGTCATTCGACACACCAGCGAGAACCTCATCGATGCCCAAGCCCTTCGAGCGGCGATGCAACTCGAAGTAGCCAGTGTCAGGGGTTTTCTCTTGACTGCCGACCAGCGTTACGTCGATGGCATTGAGTTGGCCAACGAGGAGTTCGCGTCCACCCTTGGGCGCATTCGTGCTCGCGGTCTCACACAGAAGACCGCGGAGCTGATAGCACACATTGCCACTGCCGAAGCGGCGCATCAGAGCGATGTCGATCGCATCCTATCCAGGCGGCGTGCCCACGAAGACGTCGCAGCTATCGTCGAGACCTTCGAGCGAGAGATGATCCCCGCGAAGGACCGTCTTGCGAAGACGATACGGACCTTTGTCGCTGCAAGCAAGCAACAACAGGAGAGTGAACGCCAGGAGGCACTACGCACGACAACGAGGGCGACCTACGTCCTGCTCGCGGTCGCCCTCGGCACCCTGCTCTTAGCGGGTGCCATCGCGTTCTTGCTCACTCGAACCTTGAGTCGACAAATTGCCACTTCGGTTCAGTACATTCGCAGTTCGTCTGCCGAGCTTCAGGCATCGGCAACCCAGCAGGCCTCCGGAGCCAAGGAGCAGGCGACGGCCATGACCGAGATTGGCACCACCATCGGCGAGCTCTTGGCAAGCTCGCGCCAGATCGCCAAGAGTGGGCAGCTTGTTGCGAAGATGGCAGCAGACAGCGCGAGCAGCGCGCGCACGGGCAATGAGGCCGTCAGCACGGCGCGCGATGCGGTCAGTAGTATCAAGGAACAGGTCGACACCATCGTTAGGCACATCCTTGAACTCGGTCAGAAGTCGCAACAGATCGGCGGCATACTCGAGATCATCAACGAGCTTGCCGAGCAGACCAACATCCTGGCCATCAACGCCACCATCGAGGCAGCGGGTGCCGGCGACGCTGGACGTCGCTTCGCGGTGGTAGGTGAGGAGATTCGCAAGTTGGCCGACCGAGTCGGAGGCTCGACCAAAGAGATTCGCACCCTCATCGACGAGATTCGGTCCGCCGTCAATTCGACAGTCATGGCCACCGAGACCGGTTCCAAGACTGTCGAGGCCGGTGCTCAGCGTTTCAAAGAGCTACAGACAGCCTTCTCGCGTATCGGCGACATTGTGACCTCGACCATGGAGGCGGGTCGCGAGATTGAGCTCTCGACCAAGCAGCAATCCACTGCGGTCGAACAGGTGAACTCTGCCATCTCAAACGTCTCGCAAGCGACCAGGGAAACCGCGGCGAGCTCAAGCCAGACCCTGCAGACCGCCTCGCAACTTGCGAGCCTCTCTGACGATCTCGTGAAACTGGTGCAAGCAAACTAGCTGACGGAATGGCCAGGGACCCCTACAAATACTTCCGTATCGAGGCAGCCGAGCTTCTCGAGGGCTTGAGCGAAGGCATCCTTGCGCTCGGCAAGCAGGGCGATCCGGAGCTCATTAAGCGTCTGCTGCGCTATGCCCATACCTTGAAAGGAGCGTCGCGGGTCGTGAGACGCCCAGAGATCGGGGATCTGGCACACGCTCTCGAAGACCTTCTCGCGCCGCTCCGCGAGTCTGATGGTGGCGGCAGCCCCGAGCTCATCGATCAGTCGCTCGCGCTTCTGGATCAAATCCGAGACCATCTGGCTTCCCTGCCGGTGGAGAAACGCTCGCCGAGTGCGGAAGCCGATGGGCCCCCGCAAGCAGTCCAAGAGCAGGTTGGGCAGGCCCAGACCATTCGAATCGCCGTCTCGGATCTCGACAGGCTCTTGCAGAGCGCCCTCGAGGCACACGCCCTGGCCTGCTCTCTTCGCCGTGGCGACGAGGAGATCGATGTCTTGGGCAATCGCGCTCGCAAGTTTCTTCGAGGCCAACAGGAGGTCCAAGTAGGGCCCGGCAGTAGTCAGGCCACCAAGGTCGATGCCCTGCTGGCAGAGGTCGGCAGCGCCCTTCGCGAACGTCGCGAGCGAGAGGACCGCCTCCTCAGGGAACTGAGCGAGCTACGAGCGTGTGCCTCGGAGCTGCGACTGGTCCCAGCTCGAAGCCTCATCATCGATCTCGAGCGTGTTGCCCGGGACGCAGCTCGCACCCTCGACAAAGAGGTTGAAGTCCGCGTCGAAGGGGCCGAGCTTCACATCGATGCCTATGTGCTGGCCGGCCTTCGCAAGGCTCTCGTCCACGTCATCAGAAATTGTGTCGCGCACGGTATCGAAGGTCGCGAAGCCAGACGAAGAGCGGGCAAGCCATCGATAGGTCGCATTGACATTCGCATTCGTCGTCAGGGCCACCGAGTCGCTCTCTCGTGCCAAGACGATGGTGCCGGTCTCGATAGCGCAGCGGTTCAGCGAGCGGTCGTCGAGCGCGGGCTCATCAGTCGAGCGGAAGCAGCGTCGTTAGCTCCAGACGCCATTGGCAATTTGCTCTTGCGGGGCGGCGTCACCACCAGCCACGGCATTGACGGGATCTCCGGCCGTGGCGTGGGCCTCGACGCAGTACGGGAGGCCGTCACTGCCATGAAGGGCGAAGTCGCGTTGAAGAGCACGCCAGGTGTGGGCACGCAGGTCGAGCTATCGGTCCCGCTCTCGCTGTCTTCTTTGCCTGCGCTCAGCCTGGAGGTCGAGGGCAAAGTGGTCTTCGTTCCGCTCGACAACGTACGTAGAACTCTGCGTCTACCTACTCGAAGTATCGCTCGAGACACCGATAGCGAGCGAGTCGTGGTAGACGACCACGCCTTCCCCTACCTCTCGCTGACCCGAGCACTAGGGCATCCTCGTGGTGATGTCGCGGCAATTCAGAGCGTCGTACTCATCGAAGCAGCGGGTCAACAGGCCGCCATTGGAGTCGACCGTATCGGAGCAACTCGAACCGTCGTGATTCGAGGGATTCCCGGGCATGCCGCGGCGCACCCCATGGTGGCTGGAGCCGCCTTTGACGATGATGGTGTCCCCCGACTCGTGCTGGCAGCCGATGCACTGATCCGAGAGGCCTCTAAGGCCACCCTGCCCGATCCACTCGTGGCGGCCATCGCCCTTCCGCCTCTTCTGGTAATTGACGATTCTCTGACCACTCGCATGCTCGAGCAGAGCATCCTGGAGTCGGCGGGATATGAGGTCGACATAGCCGTGTCAGGTGAGGACGGCATCGACAAGGCGAGGAGGCGCCGCTACGGGGCATTCATCGTCGACGTGGAAATGCCAGGGATGAGCGGTTTTGAGTTCATCTCCGCGATCCGCAGCGACGCCGAGCTTTGTAACACGCCAGCCATCCTCGTCACCTCACTAGCCAATCGCAAGGACAAAGCCCGCGGATCGAAGATTGGAGCAAACGCCTACATCGTGAAGAGCGAATTCGACCAGGCCGTGCTCCTCAAGACTATCGGGAGGCTGCTGGCATGAGTTCCCCGAGAGTGCGTGTGCTCGTGGTCGAGGATTCCCTCACCATACGACGGTACATCGTCGACGCCCTCTCCGGCGATCCCAGATTGGAGGTCGTCGGCGAGGCTGGTGATGGCAAGACAGCGATCGAGCAGTGCCAGGGTCTGCGGCCCGATGTGATCACGATGGACATGATGCTGCCCATCATGACCGGGGTGGCCGCCACTGAGCACATCATGGCCTTCTGCCCGACACCCATCTTGATCGTCTCCTCGTCTACCAACCGGGGAGAACTCTTTCGAACCTATGACGCGCTCTGTGCGGGGGCTGTCGACGTGCTCGACAAGCCCAGCGGCGGCGAGACCGACCACGACTGGGAACGACGACTCGTGGACGCCGTCCGCATGGTCGCGCGCATCCGGGTCATCATGCATCCGCGAGGCCGCCTGTCTCACTTCGATCACGAGCTATCGGCCGTGACGAGCATCATCCACGCCTCAGGCGCTGCCGAGCGAAAGGTGGTTGCCATCGGCGCCTCGACAGGTGGCCCTGCGGCTTTGCGCAGCATTCTTTCTTTGCTTCCTAAAGACTTTCCCCTGCCGATCTTGCTGGTGATTCACATCTCGGAACCCTTTGGGATCGCATTGGCAGAGTGGCTCGATGGGCAAACAGCACTGCCGGTCCGCTATGCCCTTGATGGCGAGCGCCTCCCGGAGCCTGGCGAGGGTTGCGTGCTCATGGCTCCCCCTGAGCGGCACCTTGAGTTGGTGGAAGGAAGACTGCATCTTAGCAACGCCCCCGAGCGGCATTCGTGCCGGCCCTCTGTTGACGTCTTGTTCGAATCTCTCGCGAGGGAGCTGGCAGCTCAGACCATCGCATGCTTGCTGACAGGTATGGGCAAAGATGGTGCCCAAGGACTACTGGCCATCCATCAACATGGAGGCCTCACGCTCGCGCAGGACGAAGCAAGCTCCGTGGTCTTCGGAATGCCAGCGGCAGCCATCAAGCTACAGGCCGCGTCGCACGTTCTGCCCATAAATGAGTTTGGGCCTTTCCTGCGACGCGCAACCTCAAAGACCAAGTCAGAGGAGGATCGACGTGGGTAAGGGCGTTCTAATCATCGATGATAGTCTGACGGTTCGTATGGACCTGTGCGAGGCCTTTGGCGACATGGGCTATCGAACCTTCCACGCGGCAACCCTTGCCGAGGCCAGGAGTGCCGTCGAAGCGAACCCACCTGCTCTCATCCTGTTGGACCGAGTACTACCCGACGGCGACGGAAGCGACTTCCTGGCTAGCCTGCGCAAGCAACCCGCGATTGCAGCGACACCGGTAATCCTTCTGGCGAGCGAAGCTGAGATTGCGGATCGAAGTCAGACACTTGCCCATCGCGCCGACGAGTACATCAAGAAGCCCTACGAGATTGCGCATGTTCTGCAGACCGCCGCCGCCCTACTTGAGGGCAAGCAAAGCGTCATGAGCGCAAAGCTGCGGATACTCGTCATCGATGACAGCCTCACCTATCGGGAAGAGCTGGCCGAGAGCCTTCTAAAAGCCGGCTATCTGCCCACCATGGCGAGTTCCGGTGAGGAGGGCCTTCAGAAGGCTTCAGTCGTGCGTCCAGACCTCATCATCGTCGATGGTGTGATGGAGGGCATGAGCGGGACGGCTGTAGTGCGCCGGATCCGTCTCGATCCGAGCCTGTACGCGACGCCGTGTCTGCTCCTAACAGCCTCCGAGGACGCTGACAGCGAGGTCGTGACACTCGACGCCGGCGCAGATGCCTACGTGCACAAGAAACAGGGAACAGAGGTCGTCCTGGCCAGAGTTGCCGCCATTGTTCGCTCAGCTCAGTCCTCACGTGGCCAAGCGCACTCGTCCAGTCTTAGCGGTCCCAAGCGCATTCTCGCCGTCGATGACAGCCTCACCTATCTGGAAGCGCTGGCAAGTGAGCTGCGAGCCGAAGGTTATGAGATCGTAAAGGCGCACAGTGGTGCCGAGGCGCTCGACGTACTTCGAACGCAAGACGTTGACTGTATCCTGCTCGATCTGGTCATGCCGGAGATGACGGGAACGGACACTTGCATGCGGATCAAGGTGGATCAGGAGCTGCGCAGGATTCCACTCATCATGCTCACGGCGACGATCGAAAATAGCGCGATGATCGACGCTATTAACGCCGGCGCGGACGACTTTGTCTCGAAGTCAGCGGAATTCGACATTCTCAAAGCGCGCCTGCGAGCTCAGCTGCGTCGAAAGCAATTCGAGGACGAAAACCGGCGCATCACTGACGAGCTTCTCCGAAAGGACGTCGAGGCCCAAACCCTGCGAACGCTCTCCAATGCCCGACAAGAGCTATTGGACGAACTGTCCAAGAAGAACCGTGACCTTGCCTTTCACATCGATGAGCTACGTCGACTCAATCAAGAGCTCGAAGTCTTCGCATACTCGGTGTCTCACGATCTCAGGCAGCCCCTGCGTGGAATGGACGGTTTTAGCAAGGTCTTACTCGAGCGCTATAGCGACGTCCTCGATGAGCAGGGACGGCATTATCTCGGTCGTATTTGTGCGGGCGCGCACCGCATGAGTGATCTGATTGATGGCCTGCTTGCCCTCTCGCGAGTCAGTCGCAAGCCGCTAGAGCGACGCCCGGTTGCCCTTGACGCCCTGGCGCACGACATCGTCGAGCGCTTACGTGATGCCTATCCCGAACTCGAGGTGGATGTGCGAGTGGAGAAGGACTTGCGCGTCCAGGCTGACCCTCAGCTCATCGAGTCAGTGCTCGAGAATCTCATTGGCAACGCGTGGAAGTTCAGCTCGAAGTGCGCAGCGGCGGCGATCGAAATCGGCACTCAGCAAGGTGCGGAGAAAGGGGTCTACTTCGTTCGCGACAACGGCGCCGGTTTCGACATGTCCTATGCAGACAAGCTATTTGGGCCTTTCCAGCGCCTTCACAGTCAAAGCGACTTTGCAGGCACCGGCATTGGACTGGCTACGGTCCAACGAATTTTGCATCGGCATGGCGGTCGGATTTGGGCCGAAAGCGCACCGGGGAGTGGCGCGACCTTCTTCTTCACTCTTCATGAAGGAGTGACAACGTGAACGACAGCAAGTACAGCATTCTTCTGGTCGAAGACAATCCAGATGATGAGGAACTGACGGTGATGGCCCTGCAAGGCGCGGGAATCAAGAACCCGATCCACGTTGTGCGGGATGGCCAACAGGCCCTCGAGTATCTCTTTGGCACGCAGGACAAAGGTCGAGACCAGGCTGGCAGACCGCTGCTGGTCATATTGGATCTTCAGCTTCCCAAAGTCGATGGCTTTCAAGTCGTCACCAAGATCCGAGAGATGAAATCGACACGCAGCTTGCCGGTCGTGATCTTGAGCTCGTCCGACATCGATGAGGACATCGCCCGAAGCTACGAGCTCGGAGCCAACAGCTACATACGAAAGCCCATGGAGTTTGCGGAGTTCGCCTCTGCGATACGACAACTCGGTCGCTATTGGCTCTCGCTAAACAAACAGGTCAGGAGGGGGAATTAGGATGGGTGATTTGCTTCGAGTATTGTTTATTGAGGACGACGAACAGGATACGGAACTCACTCGACTCGAGCTTGAGCGCGGCGGCTTCGATCTGGTTTGGAAGCGTGTAGACACCGAAGTGACACTTCGGCAGGCCCTGCTAGAGGAGCAGTGGGACATCATCATTTCCGACTTCGCCATGCCGAGCTTCAACGGGCCACGCGCCTACGAGATCTACGCCGAGCTCGGACTCCAGACGCCCTTTATCTTTGTGTCTGGCGCGTTGGGCGAAGAGCGGGCGGTGGAGGCCATGCGCCTGGGCGCTCATGACTATGTTCTTAAAGGCCGACTTGGCCGTCTTAACGCCGCCGTCAGACGGGAGCTCAGAGGGATCGCCGACCGTCAAAGCCTGGCAAAAGCCGAGGAAGACTTGGGGGCACAGCAAACCGTGTTGGAAGCAGCACTCAAGGCGACTGGCGCTGGCATTCTCGAGTTCTCCACCGTCAACAGTGAATATGCTCAGGCATCGCATCGTCTTGCCGAGATCTTGGGCTATGAACTGGATGCCTTTGCACCCAACGCACCCATTGTGGACTGGCTCTTTGCACAGCTGCATTCCGACGACGTCACGAGACTCCGGGCTCTGTACGCGCAGTTCACCCTGGGAGAACTGCCCATTCTTCACGACGAATTCAGAATGCGACACAAAGGGGGGCATTGGCTCCACATGTCGGCCTACGTTATCGCCGTCAAGTCCGAGCCCGATGGTGCAGTCACACAAGCCGTTGCGGTCTTCATTGACGTAAGCGCGACACATCACCTCGAGCGACAGTATCAACAGGCGCAGAAGATGGAGGCGGTCGGTAAGCTCGCCGGTGGTATCGCACACGACTTCAACAACCTACTTACCTGCATCATCAGCTTCGCAGGCTTCGTGCGAGATGAGCTGCCGCAAAACGACAGGCGTCGCGATGACATCGGCGAGGTACTCGCAGCAGCCGACCGGGCCGCAGCGCTGACGAGGCAGCTGCTGCTCTTTTCGCGACAACAACCCGTTCGTCTCAACTCACTGGATGTGGTCGCCGCCATCACCGCCATCAAGAAGCTGCTCATCCGAACCCTGGGTGAGGACATCGATATTGTCGTTGAGTGTCCAGACGAATCGGTCAACGTGCTGGCTGACCCAGGGCAGTTCGATCAGATCATCCTAAATTTGGCGGTCAACGCCAGAGACGCCATGCCTCAGGGAGGTTCGCTGCACATCACCGTCGGCGGCAGAGAAGTGTCGGAGGAGTTGGCGGATGTCTTCCTCGTCAAAGCGGGGAAATTTGCCGAAGTTGTGGTGAAGGACACCGGATGCGGAATGGACGAAGAGATTCTCAAGAGGATCTTTGAGCCCTTCTTCACGACCAAAGGCCCCGAAGACGGCACCGGCCTTGGCCTGGCTACCTCCTTTGGTATCGCCAAGCAGTTTGGCGGCCTTCTGGATGTTCAAAGCGAAGTCGGCGCCGGAACCACTTTTCGTCTCCTCTTGCCCGAATACCTCGGTGAGCCTGTTTTCGATGAAGTCGCATCGACGGGCAAGAAGGTACGCGGCGGTACCGAGACCCTCCTCGTCGTCGAGGACGAGGCAGGTCTCCGGCGTGTCATCGAGCGTATCCTGCGCGGTCTTGGCTACAAGATCATTCTCGCTGAAGATGTCGACACGGCCCTGCGCCTCTTCGAAGAAGATCGAGACCAAATCGATTTGGTCTTCTCCGACATCGTCTTGCGGCAAGGCAATGGCCTGGCCCTAGTGGAGCAACTTCGACGTATGTCCCCC
>JAHEAK010000100.1:0-5941 GCA_024642805.1 Kofleriaceae bacterium
TGGCCACCCAGGTCGACATGGATCTCGAGTCCCACGACCGACTGATTGCCTACGTGCTCGGCCTCTCCCACGCCTTGAACCTGGCGTTCACCACCGCGCTGGCCGAGAGTGGCGAGGCGGCTCCCAAGCTGGCCAAGCTGTCGAGCACGACTTTTGACGCGCAACTCAAGATCGCCACCAGCGTGTCCTCGGAGAGCCCGCAGCTGTATTTCGAGATCCAGCGCCTCAACGACTACGGCACCGAGGCCCTCAGCGCCCTGCTCTATGCCGTCGAGCGCATTCGCTCAGTGGTGCGGGCCGGCGATGAAGCCGGATTCGTCGCCATCATGGAGCGCTCGGCTCGCTACCTGCGCGATCGCAGCAAGGATCCGGTTTCTTAAGCGTTTTTCGAAGCTCGCTGCGCCTTTACACGCGCTCGTGCCCGCGATACGCCTCCTGCTATGAAAACGCGAAGCGCGCTTGCCTGCTCCCTTCTTGTCCTTCTTGCGACTTCCTGCGGCGGCTCCGAAAGCGTCCCCGCCGCGCACAATGTCACCCTGCCCTCCGTGGACGTGGCTGGCACCAGCTACGCGCAGGCCAAGGCCTTCGCCTATCCGACACCCAGGCGCAGCGAGCACGTCGACACCTACCACGGCACCGAAATCCTCGATGCCTACGATTGGCTCGAGGATCCCGACTCCCAGGAGACCAAGGAGTGGGTCGCCGCCGAGAACGACGTCACCTTCAAGTATCTCCAGGGCATCCCCGAACGAGAAGCAATTCGCGCTCGCCTGACCTCGCTTTGGAACTACGAAAAGTTCGGGACCCCCTACAAGCAGGGGGGACGCTACTTTTATTCACGCAACGACGGCCTGCAGAACCAGAGCGTAATGTATTGGAGCAAGTCCCTCACAGCGGAACCAACGGTCTTGCTCGATCCCAATACCCTGAGCGAAGACGGCACCGTGGCTCTAGCCGGCTCAAGCGTCTCCGATGACGGCAAATTCCTGGCCTACGGGCTTCAGGCAGCCGGAAGCGACTGGGCGGTCTGGAAGGTTCGCAACATCGACACCGGCAAGGACCTCGACGACACCCTCGAGTGGATAAAGTTCTCCGGCGCCAGCTGGGACAAGAAGAGCACCGGTTTCTACTACGGCCGCTTTCCCAAACCTCCGGAAGGCGCCGCCCTCACCGACGCCAACTTCAACCAGAAGGTCTACTTCCACAAAGTCGGAACCCCGCAGTCGGACGACACACTGGTCTTCGAGACCCCCGAGCACCCCAAATGGGGCGCGGGAGCCGTGGTCTCCGAGGACGGCCGCTACCTCTTGATCGACATCACCAAGGGCACCGGCCAGGTCAACCAGGTGTACTACAAGGCGCTCGGTGGCAAGAACGCCAGCTTTCAGCCACTGATTGGCGAGTTCGACGCTCTGTACAGCTTCCTCGGCAATCTCGGACCGGTCTTCTTGTTCCACACCGATAAGGAGGCACCGCGCGGTCGCATCATCGCCATCGATACTCGCAAGCCGGCCCCGGAGAATTGGCAGACCATCGTGGCCGAGAGCGAAGCCACCTTGGATGGCGCCAATCTGGTCGGTGGCAAACTGGTCACGACCTACCTTCGCGACGCCTACTCCGAAATCATCATTCGCGATCTCAAAGGCAAGGAGCTGCAGACCCTGGCGCTGCCAGGCATAGGTTCGGCAGGTGGATTCGCGGGCAAGAGCCGCGACATGGAGACCTTTTACAGCTTCACCAACTTCACCACGCCGCAGACCATCTATCGCTACGACTTCAAGACCGGCAAGAGCAGTGTCTTCAAAGAGCCCAAGGTCGACTTCGATCCTTCTCTCTACGAGATCAAGCAAGTCTTCTACGCCAGTAAAGACGGCACCAAGGTGCCCATGTTCATCACGCACAAGAAGGATGTCGTGCTCGACGGTCAGAACCCGACCCTGCTCTACGGCTACGGCGGCTTCAACATCTCACTCACGCCCAGCTTCTCGGTCGACCGCCTGGCCTGGCTCGAGATGGGCGGTGTACTGGCCATCCCCAACCTGCGCGGGGGCGGCGAGTACGGTGAAGAGTGGCATCAGGCCGGCACCAAGCTGCGCAAACAAAACGTCTTCGATGACTTCATCGCCGCTGCCGAATGGTTGATCGCAAACAAGTACACCAGCACGCCAAAGCTAGCCATCAGCGGTCGCTCCAACGGCGGACTCCTGGTGGGCGCAACCATGACCCAGCGCCCCGACCTCTTTGCCGCCGCCCTGCCAGGCGTTGGTGTTCTCGACATGCTGCGCTTTCACAAGTTCACCATCGGCTGGGCGTGGATCGACGACTACGGCTCTTCCGACGACGCGGCCGAGTTTCGCGCACTGCGAGCCTACTCGCCCTACCACAACCTCAAGGCGGTCAAGTACCCATCGACTTTGATCACCACCGCCGATCATGACGATCGCGTAGTGCCAGCACACAGCTTCAAGTTTGCCGCCGAGCTCCAGCGCCTGCACACGGGTGACAATCCGGTGCTCATTCGCATCGAGACCAAGGCCGGCCACGGTGCAGGCAAGCCGACCTCGAAGAAGATCGACGACATCGCCGACAACTACGCCTTCCTGGTCAAGGTCCTTGGCATGCAACTGCCTGCTGTGCCCGCCGCAACCGCCGAGCAACCCTGACGATAAGCGGGCATGTCGATGACCGGCCTGCTCGCTCACCTTCGAGACTCCCTCTACCAGCCCGCCTGCGCCGCCTGCGACACGCCCCTCGCGGCGGGCCAGGCCATGTGCGCGACCTGCGCGCAGAGCTGCGAAGCCATCGACACAGCCTGCCCAAGTTGTGCGCTGCCGCTGGCCGGCCAGGTGCCGCTGCAGTGCTCGCGCTGTCGCAAGCATCCCATCGGTCTCGATAGCTGCACGGCCGCCTTTGAGTACGGTGGACAGCTGCGCACGGCACTGATGCGTCTGAAGTACGGCCGACGTAGCGATGTAGCCCGCACGCTGATGCCTTTGCTCGCGCCTGCCTTCGCGCGGGCGGCGGCTCGAGCAACGCTAGCCCTCGCGGTGCCCCTGCACCCCAGTCGCCTGGGCCGGCGCGGCTTCAATCAGTCCCAGCGATTGCTGCTGCCCCTTGCTCGCTTGCACGAGCTGCCCGTGGCCAGAGACGCACTCTTCCGAATCCGTGACACCCCCGCACAGGCCCGCCTCGATGCCAGGGCTCGTCGAGCCAACCTGCGCGGCGCCTTTCGCGCCGATAGCAAGCTCGCTGGCGCGCGAATCCTGGTGCTCGACGACGTGCTAACCACGGGCGAGACCATGCGCGCCTTGGCCCGCAGCCTGCGGCGTGCAGGAGCTGACCAGGTTCATGGCTTTGTCGTGGCGCGCGCCGAGTGCCACGGCTCGTGATAGGGTGCCTGCCCCATGGCCAAGCAGGGCACCAAGAAGAAGGGAGACCTCCCCGAAGGAGCCAAGCCGCTCCTGCGCAACAAGCGTGCGTGGCACGACTTCGAGCTCACTGATTTTTTCGAAGCCGGGCTGGAGCTGCGTGGTTCGGAGGTCAAGTCCTTGCGCGAGGCGCGTGGTTCGATTGCCGAGGCCTACGTGCAGCTCAAGAAGGGCGAGATCTGGCTGGTCGGCGCTTCCGTCAATGAGTGGGCCTGGGCACACCAGTTCAACCACGCACTCACACGCGAGCGCAAGCTGCTCTTGCACAGCGAGGAGATTCGCAAGATCGGCATCCGCGTCGAACAAAAGGGCTTCACGATCGTTCCGCTGGCCATCTATCTCAACGACAAGGGACGCATCAAGATTCAGATTGCACTTGGCAAGGGCAAGAAGGAATTCGAGAAGCGGCAGAGCAAGAAGCAGGCAGACGACAAGGTCGAAATGGATCGCGCGATGAAGAATCGCTACGAGTAGATTTCATTTCTGCGCGCGCGATCGAAGATGCGTTGACCAGCAAAGATCGGGAGTGCTAGCCTGTTGGAAGAGTGCACTCCGAAGCTGGCATGCCTACGCAAAGCAAGACATGGCTTGATGAGCTCCAGGAAGGGCTCTCGCTGGCTCGCAAAGGACACTTCGACGCCGCACTGGAGTGCTTCGAGAGTGCCAGACACATGGCGCCCGATCGCGCGGAGACGGCATGCGCTCTCGGCCGCGAACACATGCGTCGGGGTGAATTCGAGGCGGCGCTCACCTTGCTCACCGAGGCCTGGCAGCAAGATCGCGGCCTGCTCACGGCTGGCACCAGCCTGGCTCGTTGCCTCGGCCTGGATCTGGGACGGCTCACCGAGGCGCACGGAGTGCTCGACGAAGTGGATCTCGAGTTTGGACCGGAGCCAAGTTCTCGCCTGATTCGCGGGGAGCTCCTGCTTGAGGGCGGTCGTCATGAAGAGGCCGCTGTCCTCGCCGAAGATCTGCTCACGGCCGACAAAGCGGTGGTCGCTCACAGCGCCACGCTCTTGATGTCACGAGTCGAGAACGAGCGCGGGCTGTGCGCTGCCAGGCAAGATGCCCACGAGCGAGCGATTTTTGCCTTCAAACGCTCTGGCGATCTCGATCCCAAGTGGGCCACCCCTCGCAACAATTTGGGTGCGAGCTTCGAAATCTTGAATCGCTACCAGCGGGCCGAGTCCGCTTATCGCGAAGCCATCGATCTGGATCCGCAATACGCAAGCGCCTGGCACAACCTTGGCCGACTGTACAAGCGGCGCCAAGATGGCCGAGCGCTTGAGAGTTTCGAGCGGGCGTATTTCGCCGATCCCACACATCCCGACATCTGTGCCGACTACAGCATCGCTCTGAGCCACGCACACGCGCCCTCCCACGGGGAAGCCGTTCTGCAGGCCCACGCCGACGAGCGGGGCGACGCCCCCGAGGCTTGGATCGAGCTCGCGATGGCGCTGGCCAAGCGCGGCGCTGCTCAGCTGGCCGAACTGTGTGTTCTAAAAGCAAGTGAGCGAAATTCCGATAGCGAGCTGGGCGCCCGCGTCCTGGCACTTCTGCATCGCCACAAACCCGAGCTCAAGGATCTCGGCCCCCGTGACTGTTAGGAAGCGGTGGCCCTGTTACAATCGAACTTCCAGGCGCGCGTAAGGCGCCGGTCCGGAAGCGCAGGGACTCGGTAGACTCGCATGAGCAAAGAAAAACCTCGGTCTGGTAGCAAGACCCAACTCGGCTACAAGCTCGTGGAGAGAAATCGAGCCCTCGAGGACACCTTGCCAGCGGGCGCCAAGCGTGCGGCGACGCCACCACCGCCACAAGCCGTGCCCCTGCACATCGAGACCGGTGATCTGATGACCTCTGCGCCGGTGAGCAGCATTGCCGCCACGGCGCAGACATCTGGGGCAGTGACCCTCTCCGGCGAGCGAGTTTCGGAACCGCTTGCTCGCGAGCTCATCGTTCGTCGCATGGCGCAAGAGGGCATCGCCCTGGTCTCCGACTTCGCTCTGCGTCACGACGACTTGCTGGTCACCCTCGACGGTTTTGATAGCGATCGCCGAGTGGGCTTTCAGTTCATCTCGCACGCCGATGAAGACGTGGTCACCGATTTCGATCTGCAGGTGGAACAGCGCGTTCGTGAGCTCACCGCCCACGGCATGTTTCAGATCCTGATCATTCACGACTACGAGGCGCCAGATGCCGACGCGGTGCTGGCCCGGGTCGACAGCTTCCTGGCTGCGCTCTAGCGCCTTCGCCTACTGGGCTCCGCCTACTTGGTACCAAAGAGGCGGTCGCCAGCGTCGCCGAGACCGGGCAGGATGTAGCCTTTCTCGTTGAGACGCTCATCGATGGCGGCGGTGTAGATTTCGACATCGGGGAAGGCCTTCGAGAGAGTCTCCACGCCCTCGGGGGCCGCCAAGAGACACACGAACTTCATCGATCGCGGACCGTCTTTTTGGATGCGCTCAAGTGCCGCCACCGCCGAGTTGCCCGTTGCCAGCATGGGATCGCAGATG
>JAHEAK010000100.1:5951-11412 GCA_024642805.1 Kofleriaceae bacterium
CGGCCATGTTGGGCGGCATCTTGTAGTAGTACTCGACGGCTTGCAGGGTCTTGGGATCGCGGTACAGGCCGACATGGCCGACGCGTGCCGAGGGCAAGATCTTGAGGACGCCATCGACGATGCCGCCGCCGGCGCGCAGGATCGAAATCACGACCACCTTCTTGCCGTCGAGGACCGGCGCGTCCATTTCCATCAGCGGCGTCTCGATGCGCTCCGTGGACAGCGGCATGTCGCGAGTGACTTCGTAGCCGAGCAGCATGCTGATCTCTTTGAGCAGGCCGCGGAACTTGGCGACGCTGGTCTCCTTGCGTCGCATGATCGTCAGCTTGTGCTGGACCAGGGGATGATCAATCACATGAACGGTAGCCATGCCGCCTACCTACCACGCAGCGCTGGAGCGGTCCACGCTTCTTCGCCGAAGCAGGACCGCCTGGTGCGGGATGCTGGGACGCCGCTCGCTGGCCGGCGCGAGCGGGATGATGTACCGGGCGTCACAGCGACGCCCCGGTAGCCGTCTGACTAGCTCATCCAGTTGTGGTCGCTGTGCAGCTCCCACTTGGTGGTGACCTTCTTGAGGTAGGTCCAAAGCTCGACGCCACCAGCACCGGTCATGTCGCCGACACCGAAACGGCTGTCCTTGTTGCCACCGAAGGAGAAGGGCTCGCGAGGTACGGGCACGCCGATGTTGATGCCAACCATGCCGCTGGTGGCGTTGGTGGCCACGTGCTCGGCCACCGCACCACTCGAGGTGAAGACCGAGGTGGCGTTGCCGTAGTTGTTGGCGTTCTCGAACTCGATGGCCTCGGCGAGCGACTTGACGCGAACGATCGAGAGCACAGGTCCAAAGAGCTCGCGGGTCGCGCAGTCAAAGGAACCCTTGGCATTGTCGATGATGGTCGGCGCCAGCCAGTTGCCGCCTTCGTAGCCGGCCGGGGCTGGGACCTTGCGGCCGTCGAGTCGAATGGTGGCACCCTCTTTCTCGGCGATGGCAAGAGCCTCGGTCAAGCGAGCGGTAGCGGCAGAGTCGATGAGCGCGCCCATGTCCTTGCCAAGCTCGATGGCCTTGGCGCGGGCCGTGATCTTTTCGATGAGCGACTCGCAGTCACCAACGGCGACCATGACCGAGGCAGCCATGCAGCGCTGACCTGCACAGCCAACAAAGGAGGACACCACGCCATCGACGGCAACGGCAGGATCGGCATCGGGAACCAGGATGAGGTGATTCTTGGCGCCGCCAAGACACAGCGAGCGCTTGCCAAGGGCAGCGGCGCGACCATAGACCAGCTTGGCGACCTTGGTGGATCCGACGAAGCCGACCGCCTTGATGCCCTCGTTGTCGACAACCGCTTCGACAGCGTCCTTGGCGCCGTGCACGATCGAGAACACGCCGGCCGGGTAGCCCGCTTCGATCATCAGCTCGCCGAGCACACAGGCCGCCATCGGCACCTTCTCCGATGGCTTGAGCAGGAAGGCATTGCCAAGGGTCACCGCGCTCGGGAAGAGCCACATGGGCACCATGGCCGGGAAGTTGAACGGCGAGATGCCTGCCACCACGCCGAGTGGCTCGCGCACGGTCGTGCATTTCACGCCGCGCGAGACATCCATGGCGTCACCGGCATCCATGTTCTGAAGCGAGAGGGCAAACTCGAGAATCTCGACGCCCTTGAGCACGCCAGCGCGAGCTTCGGCGACGGTCTTGCCGGCTTCCAGCGCGGCGACCTGGCTGAGGCGCTCGAGGTTGGCCATGACCAGCTCGCGGAAACGGAAGAGCAGCTGCGTGCGCTCTTTGAGTGGCACCAGTCGCCAGGCGCGGGCGGCGGGCTCTGCCTTGGCGACGATCTCGGCGACCTCTTTGGGACCGCAGAGTGGAACCCGACCAACGACCTGGCCGTTGTAGGGACTGACGATGTCCTGCCACGCGACATCCTTGGGCTCTTGCCACTGACCTCCGACCAGGTTGCGACAAACAAAGGGGCTCTTGGGGACATCGACGAGTTGCATGGCTGAATCTTTCTGAGAGTGACTTAAAAACGGTCGCAGGGTGACATGAAGCTTGCTCGCTTCTCAACAGGAATCGGGCCGTCGGGCGGCCACTTTCTGATGGATTAGCCGACTTTGGCGTCGACCCCTGCCCCGGAACGGCCAAGACGCCTGAGCAAGCGGCCGCCGGTGCTGCAAATCTGATCGTTGAGATAGCGGGCTCGTGGTTCGGCCCGCTCGAGGTAGCGCTGGAGCAGCTCGCGCCTTTCGGGATGAACCTGGGCCTGGGCCCACAAGAGCTCGCAAATCGCTTCGTCGGCGAGAAGCTGGGTGAGCCGCTCGGCGTGCAGCATGGCGAAACCGAAGTCTCGCTTGGGATCCCAGTTGGCTGTGATCGCTTTGGGCCAACGACTCAGCGGCGTGCCCTGCAGGGACTTCATCTTGTTGGCAGCCGTGCGCGTCATCAGATGCTGCTGGGTGGCCAGAGACAGCTGCTGCAGCTTGGCAACCCGCCGCTCCAGACGATCGCGCGAGGACAGTGCCCGCCAACGTGCCTGTGCAACCCGTCGCAAGAAATCTTGCGGGTCCTTCATGATCTCGCTCAGGCAATCCTTCATGGCCATCAGCGACTGAATCTGGCTGGTGCCCTCGTAGATGGGCATGACAATGGCGTCGCGCAGAAGCTTCTCGGCGCCGTACTCACGCATGTAGCCGTTGCCGCCATGGATTTGCACACAGCGCCTGGCCATCTCCACGGCTTTCTCCGCGCCCAGGTACTTGAGCAGAGGCGTCACCCGGCGCGCGCGTTTCTTGTGCTCGCGGATTTCGGCGGCCAGGCGTTTGTCGGTGACAGCATCGACTCCCAGCTTGCTCAGCATGGATTTCTTCTGAGCCAGCTCCTCTTGCACGGCGCCCTCCATGGCCAGGGCGCGAATGCCGACGATGTCGATTTCACCTTCGTCGAGCATGTCGGCGATCATCTCGTGCTTGTCGATCATCTTGCCCATCGAGGGTCGCTGCGCGGCGTAGTCCTTGGCCAGGCGCAGGGCGGCCTCGCACAGGCCCAGACACTCGAAGCCAACCCCGAGGCGGGCATTGTTCATGAGCGTGAGCATGTAGCGAAAGCCCTCGCCCGGTTTGCCAATGAGATGCGCCGGCGTGCGATCAAAATCGATGGTGCAGGTGGCCGATCCGTGGTGACCGAGTTTCTCTTCGGCCCGCGCCACCGTCGCCAGGCGCACGCGCTGGCCGCTTTCCTCGCTATAGGTTGGAACCAGGAACATCGACAGCCCGGCCAGACCCGCCAGTGGATCGCTCTCGTCTTCGCTTGCTGCGGTGCGCGCGATGACGAAGTGGTACTTGCCATGGCCAGAGGTGATGAAGATCTTCTGCCCGGTGACGAACCAGTTGCCCTGCTCATCGCACTCACCGACGGTGCGCAGAGCGGCCATGTCACTGCCGGCTCCTGGCTCGGTGATGTCCATGCAGCCCCAGGCCTGGCCACTGGCGATCTCGGCGATGTAGTCGGCGAATCGAGTGGCGGTGATCTGACCGCTCTCGGCATCGAGGGTGGTCGTGCCCTCGAGCATGGAGAAGACCAGCATGGCCATGGCCATGCCGCCGTGAAATCCGTGGTGGGCCATGGTCGAGACATCGGCGCGCGCCATCGACTCGGAGTTGATGAGGTAGAGAATCATCGGCGCGTTCATGCCGCCGAGTTCGCGCGGCAGACACATGCTGTGCAGATCGAGCTTGCCTATCTTGGCGAAGATGCCGTTCAGCTCGGCAGGGAGTTCGACCTCGCCCTGGTTGTAGTGCACGCCTTTGCGATCGATGGCGGCCGCTTGTGGGGCAATCTCTTCGGCGACGAACTGGCCGACCATTTCGGCAATGTCCCGATAGAAGGCGACGGCTTCTGAGCTGTTGTCGAAGGCTTCGTCGGAACCAAGGCGCGCTTCGGTAGCCGAGACCAGGGCGGGCCAATCAATGCCTTTGTCAAAGTAGAATTGTAGATCCTGGTTGTCCTTAAAATAGTTGGCCATCGCTTCACTCTCCCGATCCTGTAAAGTTCCATCGCAAGACAATTCACAGCTTTAGACAGCAAATTGCGGATTTTTGGCGCAGGGCTGCGATCTTCTCCAATCACGTGGCTCCTGACAATGCTGCCGGCCGGCCCGCTCCAGAGTTTTGGTGCTAAGGTTCGCCGACTTCGGCCCTAGGGGCCCTATAACCAACACAAACTCGACTACGGAGACCGCCATGAAACGCCGCCAATTTGTAATTACCACCCTCGCACTGAGCGCTCTTGCCTTCGCGCCAACCACCGCGTGTAAGAAAGAAGGCGGCGGTGCAAGCGGCGCTTCTGCTGACATGCTCAGCTACATTCCCAAGGACACCTCCGCTGTCATCGGTATCAGCTGGAGCAAGGCCCGCGCCTCGGCTCTGTTCAAGAAGTACGAGAGCAAGCTGATGACCGAAGAGGTCACCAAGAACGTCAACGAGATGAAGGAGAAGTGCGGCATCGACATCATGGCCGACCTGACCACCGTGGTGGTTTCTCCCGGCAAGGACATCCAAGACGAGAGCGACGTCATCATTGCCATCAAAGGTAAGTTTGACAAAGCCAAGGTCGAAGCCTGCATCACCAAGATGGAAGGCACCGTTGCTGACGGCGTCTACACCATCGATGGCGAGCCAATGAACGCCTACTGGCCAGCCGCTGACACCATGCTCTTCTCCAAAGGCATGACTGCCGAAGCCATGAAGGGCTCGGTCTCCGGCGGCAGCGTCAAGGACAACGCTGAGCTGATGGGTATGATCAAGAAGGTCGACTCGGGCGCTGCGCTTTGGGCCGCGGGCATGATTCCTCCCGAAGCCGCAGGCATGATGGGTGGCATGGGCAAGCCTCCCAAAGGCGGCTACCTGACCCTGAACGTTGATAGCGGCATCGATGCTGCCCTTGGTCTGGTCTTCAACTCCGAAGACGATGCCAAAGGTATGGCGAGCATGATCACCATGGGTCTGTCCATGGGCAAAGGTCAGCCTGGCATGAAAGAGATCCTCGATGGCGTGAGCTCGAACCAATCGGGCAGCAACATCACCATCAAAGCCAAGCTCAGCGGTGACCAGCTCGAGAAGCTGCAATCCATGGGCGGCGGCATGCCTTTCTAAGCACTGCCTGCAGCTTTTCATCAAAGCCAGTGGCGCTAGCGCCGCTGGCTTTTTTGTATTGTGGGTGTGATGACGAAGGAGGACGCCAGCGCTGCCAGCGAGAGCAAGCTCGGCCTGTGGTCGGGGGTTGGTCTATGCATCGCCAGCATGGTCGGCTCCGGCATCTTCCTGAGCTCGGGCTACATGGCGCAGAGCATGAGCGCCGGAGCCATCTTGCTGGCCTGGACCATAGGCGCTGCTCTGGCCTTTCTGGGGGTCATGACCTACGCCGAGCTAGCCAGGCAGATGCCCCGTTCGGGGGGCGAATATC
>JAHEAK010000101.1 GCA_024642805.1 Kofleriaceae bacterium
GATGTCGATGCACTGGTAGTACATCTCGTTGCCAGGATCGGTGAAGGGCGGCTTGTCTTGCATCGCCTGCACGACTTGCAAGGTGCAGTTGCTGCACTCGAGGTCGGGCAAGGTGTAGAGGTAGCTCTGCACGGCCGCGGGGTCGTCGGTGATGTTGTTGACCATGTAGGGGCCGGTGTTGCTGGTGTCGAAGCAATCGGCCACGCTGTTTTGGTTGGCGCAGGGCAAGATCGGATTGCTGAAGTCGTCGTCGCCATCGAGATCGAAATCGATGCGGTAAAAGCCAGGGTGATCGATGTACTCGTCCCAGATCAACATGACCTGCGTGCCCGGTTTGGCAATGTAGACTTTGTCAGTGGTGCGCGTGCCGTTGGCAATGCCGCACGGACCGGTCTTGATCTGCGAGCCTCCGTAGCGCGAGAGATGCGAGGTGAGCCGCAGATGCGCCTCGGCATTTTGCGAGAGCAAGAGCAGACAGAGTGGGGCGAGCACGGACCTGAGCTTCATGGCACGATGGTCTCGCATTGCCAGGCCAGGACCTAGGACTCGCTGCACCGGAGAGCGCTCGGCGTGCTTGAGCAATGTTCAATCGACGGCCCACGTGCATTGCCGCAGGCCTCGCTTGACAGTCTAACTCCCAGCTAGCTAAGTATGTTTCCGCGCTAGGGCCCGTAGCTCAGATGGATAGAGCGCCGGACTTCGAATCCGTAGGTCGCCCGTTCGAGTCGGGCCGGGCTCACCCTAGAAGACCGTAGACATCACCGAGATGTCTGCGGTTTTTTCGCTTGGCTCAGGACTCGCGGGCATCGGCCAGCCGCCCGCGGCGCAGCGTGCTTAGGCCACCGTGCTCAGATCGTCGCTTATCACCAGTGGGTGCTTGCTCGACCCGCCCAGGCGTAGACGCATAGCGGGCGCATCGCGATAGCCGCCGCTGGCATTGGCCACATCGGGATCGGGCTCTCGCATGCCCATGCCCATGACCGCGACCTTTTCGCCGGCCGCCAGAATGCCTTCGCGGTAGCGCAGCGGGCGGTTGAAGTAGGCGCCCTGGCTGCGCTGGCCGTATTGGGCCAGGAAGGCGTTCTCTTGCGCGGTGGCGTCATCGAAGGTACCAGAAGAAGTCTGAACGTCGATGGTGACCACTACATCCGAGCCGCTCGGGTCGACAATGGCGCGTCCACTCTCGTCGCTGAGGGCGAACGGGCTGCCCTTGATTTCGTGGATGATCGTCACCCACCGACTGTTCTTGCCGTGCTTTTGCGACTCTTCGACGAAGGCTTCGAAGTAGGCACACGCTCGTCCCGTCAGCGGGGCGCTCAGCGCGTCGCCGAGATAGCTCAATTGCCCGACGACCTTGCCGGTGGTGTTCTCGGGAAAGTCCGCGATGGCGTGGCGCGGTGTCTGGCGCAGGGCTCGCTTCAGGCGCACGGGTTTGGAGTGATAGTGGCCGACTGCGAGGGCCACCCCGAAGATGGCAATCCCTATCACGATGAGAGGCGTCATGAGGCGATGCTAACAAGGGCGCGCGTCGATGGCACGCAGGGCCGCCCGCCTACAACACAAGCGTCGCGCCCAGGCCCAGGCTCACGATGCTCAGCTCACTCCAGTAGAGCTGCACGCCCAGATGAAACTCCGTGCTGAGCTTCCACGCGCCACGCAGGCCGATGGCTGCATAGGGAAGCACGGGCACACCTGCCTTCAGATCGCTGTGCAAGATATCGGCGTTGAGGCTCGCGCCCACCGAGGCGTTGGCGCTCAGCTCGAAACGCGATCCTTCGACAAGGGGATAGAGGGCGCTTAGCGCGAGTGCCCAGACTCGGTAGTGCGAGCTCGTGTCGAGGATCGCAAATGCCTGCGCGCCCACTCGTAGCTTGGGCACGGGGCCCTGCCGCCATGGTCGCTCGATGGTCAGGCGCGCGGCGGGCTTGAGCAAATGACCAATGGCCTTGGAGCGCGAGTGCAGAAACAAGGCGGTGTCGAGATCGAGGTGCAGGGACCATGGGCTGACTGGCGCGGCGCTGCTCGCGGCTGGAACGCGATCACTGGCTTGCTCCTGCGCCATTGCCGGTGTCGCCAGCAGAGCACTGGCGATGAAAGCGGCGAGGCAGAGCACGCGTCCCCGACACGCGCCGCGCGCCAAGCGGGACCGGAACCCCGTGACCACCAAGCTTGGCACTGCTATCCGGCTACCCATCCAGGCGAGCATGTTACCCTTAGCTCGTGAAGCTCGCAGGTGTTTGCGATCGAAGAATATCCACCGGCCCAGGTCGTGCGGCGCTCTCTCTCGTGGTCGCAGTGAGTGCTGCCACTCTCGTGGCCTGTGGCGACACCTTGCCCGCGGATGTCGAGGACTACCAGAGTCGCTGCGTGCAGCTCAATGTCGATCCCATCCCTCCCTATGAGGGCGATCCGCACGCTGGCTTCAAGAATGTCTACGCCTGCGATGTGGATGAGGCGCAGCTACTGGCCGGCACGCGACCCTTTCCCGAGGGCACCCTCATCGTCAAGGAGTCGACCAAAGAAGGCCAAGAGGCACCCTGGCTGGTCGCAACCGCGCGCAAGGGCGCCGGGCAGGGCGTGGACAGCTGGCAGTGGGATGAGTACACGCGCAACTTTCCCGACGAAGAGTTTCGCCGCATCCTGGCCAAGCAGAGCACCTGCACGGATTGTCATAAGCGCGTGCAAGATGCCGACTATATCTTCACCTTCCTGGCCAGTCCCTAGCGCTAAGGGAAGAGGCCGCGCTTGAGCAAGGCCTGGGAGACACGCTCGATGGCTTCCATGGCGGCGGCGGTGCGCAAATCGACGTGGCGCTCTGCCGAACGTCGCATCGAGCGATGGAAGGCCTCCGACATGAGCTTGCGCAAGCGCGTGTTCACGTCCTCGAGCGACCAGGTATAGTTCTGAAGACCTTGTAGCCACTCGAAATACGACACGGTGACACCACCGGCATTGGCGAGCAGGTCAGGCAAGATGAAGATGCCGCGCTCCTCGAGGATGTCGTCGGCCTCGCTGGTCGTGGGACCGTTGGCACCCTCCGCCACGATCTTGCATTGCAGCCGGCCTGCGTTCTCGGCCGTGATCTGCCCAGAGAGCGCGGCAGGCACCAAGACGTCGCAGCGCAGCTCTAAGAGTTCTTTGGGGCTAATGATTTCGGCTTCCGGGAAGCCTGCCAAGACGCCGTGGCTCTCGACCCAGCGCTCGAGGGCCTCCACCGAGAATCCACGTGGGTTGTGCAGCGCGACGCTGACATCCGAGACCCCGATGATGGTGACGCCTAGCTCGGCCAGACAATGTACCGAGTGCATGCCGACGTTGCCGAAGCCTTGCACGACCGCGGTGCTGCCTTCGAGAGCCAGACCAAGATGCGTGGCGGCCTCCTGCACCAGGAAGCTCAGGCCACGCCCAGTCGCCGAGCTGCGGGCCGGCGAGCCGCCCAAGACGACCGGCTTGCCCGTGACGACGCTCGGCACCGCGTGACCGACTTGCTGGCTATAGGTATCCATCATCCAGGCCATGGTTTGCTCGTTGGTGCCCATGTCGGGGGCGGGCACGTCCTTTTGCGGACCGATGATGTCGATGATCTCTGCGGTGTAGCGGCGAGTAAGGCGCTGCAATTCTCCGTGCGAGAGCGTGCCAGGATCGACGCGCACACCGCCCTTTGCGCCGCCGAAAGGCAAATGCATCAGTGAGCATTTCCATGTCATCAACATGGCCAGCGCCGTCACGTCGCCCAGGTTGACGCTCATGTGATAGCGCACGCCGCCCTTGGTGGGGCCCATGGTCAAGACGTGCTGCACTCGATAGCCAAAGACGGTCTCGACCAAGTCGTACTTGTCGCGACGAAAGGGAATGCTCACGATGTGCGCGCGAGCAGGAAACATCAGGCGCTGGCGAATGTTGTCATCTAGATCCAGAAGCTGAACAGCTTTGCCGAGCTGGCGATGGGCACTGAGCAAGAGCGGCGACTGCCACTCGGAACGGATCGCGCGCGAGCTGGAGAGCGCGTAGCGAATGGCCCGGTCGAGGCGATCGGCGTCGACGCGACCTTTGACCAGAAAGTCCCTGGCTCCGGCATCGACCGCGCGGGTTGCCACGTCCATGTCGTCGACGCTAGTGAGTACGATGACCGGAATCTCCGGAGCGCGAGCCAGGAGGCGCCCGAGCGTGTCTAGGCCGCTGCTATCGGGGAGCATGAGGTCGAGAACGACGACGTCAATGCCACCACGCACTAGGTGCTCGATGGCCGTCGAGAGACGATCGCTAGCCACCACCTCGAAGGCTGTACGTGACTGCGCTAGCAGGGTCTCGAAGAACTTCAGATGCAGGGGGTTGTCCTCGACGATCAGGATGCGGGTGTGATGCTCTTCGGTATCTGCCATATCGTCGATCCTTTCCTCGCTAGCGAGAAGCCGGTGCGTCCCCTGGTGCAGCGTCGCCTCGTGCAGCGTCCCCTCGTGCAGCGTCTTCTCGTGCAGCATCGAGACCAGGACGCTGCGCGAGCTCGACTTTGAGAGCTGTTAGTTCCACTTCCACCTTGCGCAGGGCGATGGCTAGCGCCTGCGCGGCCTCGTCGGCGCCTTCGAGACGCTCGCTCTTGCCCATGTGCTCCAGACGCTGGGCACGCTCTGCAGCCTCCTCGGCCCCAAAGAGCCCCAGCGAGCCTTTGAGGGTATGTGCGGCCATGCGCAGGCGAGCGGCATCCGACCCTGCAATGGCCGTGGCGATTTCGCGCTCGAGTCCAGGCAACTGATCGAGAAGCATGTCGGTCAGTTCGAGGAGCGAGTCGCTTTGCCCAGGGCGCATGAGGTGGCTGACGTTGATGAGCGAGCGTGTAGCCACCTGGGTTGGGAGAGTTCGTGGCGCGCTTCCTTCGGCGCTCCTGGGCGATTCGCTTCGTGCTGGCGGTGCTCTCGTGCTGGGCGGTGGCAATGCCGGGCTGCTCGCCTCCGCGGCGAGTTGGGCGGCCAACTTCTGGGTGACCTCGTCGAGGGCCGTCGACAGGGTTTCCATGCGCACGGGCTTGGTGAGCACCGCATCCATGCCTGCAGCCATGAGTCGCTCGCGATCTTCCTGCATCGCATAGGCGGTGAGGGCGATGATGCACAGGTGCTGCCCGCTGCTGCGTTCGCGTTCGCGTATCGCTCGCGCCGCCTCCAGACCATTGAGGATCGGCATCTCGTAATCCATCAGCACCACGTCGAAGCCTTTTTCTGCCGACACAGCGACAGCTGCCGCGCCGTTGTCGACGGTGATGACCTCGTGGCCAAACTGCTCGAGCATGCGTGAGGTAACGATCTGATTGATGGGATTGTCTTCGGCTAGCAAGATGCGCAGGCTCGAGCTCGAGCTTCTCCGTTCTGCTCTCGCCTTGAGTTGCGTCTGCGAGATGCGCAGAGCTCGTTCGATGGCCTCGAGCAGATGAGAGCGTGAAATGGGCTTCTCGAGTTGCGCCACCAGATCCAGCTCGAGCGCATCGATCTCGGCATCCGAGATGGGATTGGAGGACATGAGGATGCATGGAATCGAGGGCAAGCAGGTCTCGTCACGTATGGCCCGCGCGAGTTGGACCCCGCTGATGTCGGGGAGCGATGAGTCGAGAAGCACCAGCTGAAAGAGTTTTCCTTCGCTAGCGGCCGCACGCAGCATCGATAGGGCTTGCAGGCCATCGGCGGCGAGACTTGCCAGCATGTCCCAGCTCTCCGCCGTCTCAGCAAGAACCTTGCGACTCATCGCGTTGTCATCGACGATGAGGATGCGTGTGCCCTTCAGCTGGTGCTGGCGCGCTTCGTGTTTGCCAGCGTTCTTGTCGAGCTGCACGTCGATGTCGAAGAGAAAGCGGCTGCCGACCTCGACGTCTTCATCGAGCCAGATGCGACCACCCATCATTCCGACCAGCTGGAATGCGGTGGCCAGGCCGAGGCCAATGCCCTCTGCGTGCTTGCTACCCGCTTCGCCCTGCACGAAGAGATCGAAGATGGTTGGTCGTTGACTTAGCGTGATGCCCGGACCGCTGTCTTTCACGGAGAAGAGCAGATGAACTCGATCGTCCTTTTGTCCCGCCAGCTCGACGTTGACCTCGACCTCGCCGCGCTCGGTGAACTTGACGGCATTGCCAACCACATTGAGGAGGATCTGTTGCAGGCGCCCGCCGTCACCTAGCAGGGCATCGGGAATCGCCGGCGCGACCCGGCAGGTCATCTCCAGACCTTTGACCTGGGCGCGACGAATGAGGGGTTGGATGGAATCCTCGACGACCATGCGCAGGCTGAAGGGTTCCTCGGCAAGCTCAAGTCGACCGGCTTCGATGCGACTGAGATCGAGAATGTCATTGACCAGGCGCAAGAGGCCGTCGGCGGAGCGACTTATCTGCGCCAGGTCTGCGTGTTGGGAACTCGTGAGCGTGGCATCTCTCATGAGATCACTGAGTCCAACGATGGCGTTGAGCGGCGTCCTCAGCTCGTGACTCATCTTGGCCAGGAACTCGCTCTTGGCGCGGCTAGCGGCCTCGGCAAGTTCTTTGGCGCTGATCAGTTGTCGTTCCAAATTTCGGCGCGCCGTGGCATCGCGAATAACAGCGGCAAAGTGCGGTTTATCGCCATTGCTGTGCCAAGAGCCCAAGGCCAGGTCGATAGGGAACTCACTGCCATCGGCACGCAGACCGGTGAGAGTGATAGGACCCTTGCCGACGACTCTTGCCTCGCGGGTACTCAGGTAGCGGGCGAAGGCCTTGCGGTGCTTGTCGCGCAAGCTGTGCGGCATGAGCTCGGTCAGTGGCTTGCCGAGCACGTCATGAGCGCTTCGGCCAAACATGGCGGCCGCTGCTGCGTTGAAGAAGGTGATGTTGCCCTCGTCATTGGCGGTCACGATGCCGTCGGTGGCACTCTCCGAAATGGCCTGCAGGCGGGCAAGCTCGTCCTTGCCGATGCGACCGAGCACCAGCCAGACGAGTGTGGCAAGCAAGCTCGAAATCCACACGCCGCCGAGCGTGGCCAAGAGGATGGCAGCCGAGCCTCGCGAGCCTCTGGGAATTCCGATCAGATGCCAGACGCGCCCCGCCACCATGATCTCAGCCACGTGGTTGCCCTTCTCCTGACTCATCGCGAGCAGTGTCTTGACCGCTGGCACCTCGGCCTGGTGTGGCTGTTGACGCACGACCGCACCACTCACCAGGCTCGGCGCCTTGGGATCGGTGGTGTCGACCAGGTACATCGAGAGCGCGCCGATCTCGCTGGTGCGCAGGTTCGCGACGTTTTGCAGCAAGGAGCGCGGAGACTCTAGAAAGAGGATGAAGCCGTCGAGGGCAGCACGCCTCTCGGCGACCGAGCCAACCGGCATATCCTTGCTGTAGACCGGAGATGCCAGGACGCCAAGCGGTCCTTCGCCAGAGGGCAGCCACTCACTGATAGGGGGCGAGGCGACGATCTGGCCAATGTCGCGGGCCTGTTCCATCGCGAGCAGCACGGGGGGAATGGAGGACCAATCGAACCCCAAGGGCACGAGCTTGGTTTGCACGTGTTGCGCCGAATACCAGGAGGGATAGACGATCTTGTTGGCGGTCGCGATGGAGCCATCGGCTTCGACGACAGCGTAGTCTTTCAGGCCACGGGCGAACGCTCGTGCCTCGTGGAGCGAGCGCGAGGCAGGCTTGATGCGGGGGACCCAGAACACCGCCTCGCCATCGGAGGACACGCCCCACAGCGATTGCGCGAAGAGCGAGAATTCCTCTGGCTCGACTTCACGCGAGGCGGCAAAGAAGGCCGCGGTGACGCGCAGGATGCCGGTGATGCGCTCGACCTCGGCGCGCAGGGCGTTGGAGTTAGCTTCCAGTGCGTAGTCGACTTGCCGCCAGCGCCTGGCTTCGTTGAGGCTGGAGAGGACGTAGGCGAGCGAGGCGGTGGCGACCAGACCGCACACGAAGACAGCCGTGGTCAGTAACCAGCTAGCCCGGTGACCACGTAGCGCCTGTATCGCTTCCGATCGTTTGCGCTCTGCATCCATGTCATCTTGCCTGCGCTAAAGCAAGAAGCACACCGATTGTCTAAAGGCGCAGCCGGTTAGGGCCTAGCGCTTGCCCGGCCACGAAAGATTCCCAGCAGTGGGTCATAGTTCGCACTCTGTAGCGCGTTGCCGGTCGCGTGTGCTCACGCGCTGCGGGCGTGCCCTACGCGCCAGCTGTGCGACGCCGTGCTGTGCGCTTACTGGCCAGGAATGCGGGCAGCCGTCTGCCGTGCGATCATCCAGCCGGGATACTCCGCGGGCAGAGCGCTCACCTCGGCCAGGCGAGCGAGCTCGGCATCAGAGAGCTGAAGCTTCGTGGCAGAGAGATTGTCCTCGAGCTGCTCGCTGGTGCGGGCGCCAATGATGACCGAGGTGACGGTGGCTTGGTGCAAGAGCCAGGCGATGGCAATGGCCGGCACCGAGCAGGCTTTTGACTCGGCGATTTCGCGCATGACATCGACGCAGGCAAAGGCACGCTCCTTGTTGACGGGCGGGAAGTCAAAGCCGCTTCGACGCGCACCCTCGGGGCCTGCGCCCTGGCGATCGTATTTGCCGCTGAGCAGGCCGCCAGCGAGGGGGCTCCACACCAAGAGACCGAGTTGTTCTGATTCCAGCAGCGGGGTGATCTCCCGCTCGAGGTCGCGGCCGGCGATGGTGTAGTAGGCCTGAAGGGTGGCAGGTCGCGTCCAGCCACGCTGGTCGGCGATGCCTAGGGCCTTCATGATCGACCACGCTGACCAGTTGGAGAGGCCGATGTAGCGAACATGGCCCTGGCTGACCAGATCGTCGAGGGCGCGCAGTGTCTCCTCGATGGGGGTCACCGGATCCAGCGCGTGAATTTGATAGAGATCGATGTAGTCGGTGCCCAGTCGCTGCAGGCTCTTCTTCACCGCATCCATGATGTGGCCGCGCGAGGCGCCGCGATCGTTTGGACCCGGGCCCACGCTGCCGCAGGCCTTGGTGGCGAGCACGATGTCGGAGCGCTGTCGCCCGGAATTGACCATGGCCCGGCCCGTGATCTCTTCGGAGAGTCCTTCCGAGTACACGTCTGCCGTGTCGACGAAGTTGATACCCGCGTCGAGGCAGCGAGCCAGGATGCCGTCGGCCACGCCCTGGTCCAGATCACCTATGTTGGACCAGAATCCCCGGCCCCCGAAGGTCATCGTGCCTAAGCAAAGTTCTGAAACGAGAAGTCCGGTATCGCCAAGTCTTTTGTATCGCATGGTCGGTGTTGGCGAGGCCAGTGGGGCCATCGTGCCGTTGCCATGCTAGGGCGAGCCCCGTAGCGAGCGCAAGAGCTCGCGAAGCTTGCCTGCCCAGCGTCGCCGCGACGACGAAGGGCGAAGGCCCGGCGCCTAGATCGCTGCCAGGAGCGCGACGAAGGAGCTGGCCGAAAGCGGGCTGACAGGAGCCGGTGTGTTGGCGGTGACCACACCGCACTTGGCAAGGGGCGCTTTGGAGCCATCGGCGGCGAAGCACATGCTGGCTCCGCTTGGATCGACGCGGCTCAGGAAGCTCTCTTTGGCTGGCTCGCTCTCGCAGGCGCTCAGAGGGGCCTTGTCGCCCGCCGAGCTGAAGCACATGGCGCCGCCGCTTGGATCTTCAACGCTGGCGTAGCGCTCGGCACGGGCGGAGCCGGACAGGCAGAAGACGAAACAGGTGGCCGCAATAATTCCTAGTGTTTTCATTGTCTTACCTTTTCTTGGTGGCGTAGCGCCGGTGCCGAGAGGACAGCGTCCTTCGAATTACCCTACGAATATTATGTAACAGGACTTACGACGAATTCACAAGAATTAAGATGGGCAAAAACCCTCGAGGGATCATTTTGTGAGGTGGTCTCGGCACAATAGACCCGCCTCGGGGGCCGTGTGCGCCCCACGACCCTGCGGCCTGTTCGATGCTGCTCAGCTTGCTTCGGAGCCCGGTGTCGTCTTGGCGCCACGGCGACGCCCACGTCGACGGCGGCGGCTCGGTTTGCGCTCGCTGGTCGTGGACTCAGATTTATTCTCAGGAGCCGCGGCATGGCTTCCATGCGAAGAGTTCGATTGACCACGCGCCTGCGCGCTCGGCTTGCTGCCTGGTGGCGAGGCCCCTGGTGGCGACGAGGAGGCGCCGCGTTCGTTCGATTGACCACGCGCCTGCGCGCTCGGCTTGCTCCTGGCCCCTGGTGGCGACGAGGGCGCGCCGGCCTCGTTTGTCTGGCCCGAGCCTCGCCCGCGCCGTGAGCGCTTTCGCGTGGGCCCGGTGCTGCTCCCTTCCTTGCGCTCGTTTTTGACGGGAGCAGCGCTGAAGACCGGCGCGCGCGCCGGGCGCGGTGGCGGCAGGCCCAGGGCGGCTCTCCGCTCCTTGGCAGCGCGCTCCATTTCCAACATCTCGGCGAGCAGCGAGTTTGCTTCGTGCTTGTGCGTGCTGCGCGGCGCGCGCCCCGTTAGTCGCGTGTCGGGCGACAAGGTCTGCTTCTCGAAGTGATCCCACATCTCCTGGCCGTAGCGGGTGTGCGCGTGACCGCGCTGATGCCTGGCCAGGAAGCGCTCGAGATTGCCGACGTCGCGCAAGAGAATGCGCCTGGCGTTGTTGTTCTTGGCAGGATCGACGGCCTGCGGGAAATCGATGACCACCGCTCCGCTAGCACCCATGAGCACGTTGAACTCACTGAGATCGCCATGCACCACGCCTGCACAGAGCATCTTGACGGTCTCGGCTAGCAGCTGATCAAAGATGACTCTGGCTTCCGCGGCCGTGGGTTGCATGTCGGCCAGTCGTTTGGCGGGTTGACCATCGCGATCGCGCACCAGCGCCATGATGAGCACATTGTCGGAGAAGGCGTAGGGCTCGGGCACGCGCACATCGGCGGCTCGCAAGCGGTAGATGATGTCAGCCTCCGTCGAGCGCCAGGCGGCTTCGTCCTGCGCCCTGCCGTATCTGGACTGGCGCTGCATGGCTCGCTGATCTCGCGTGTTGCGAGTCGTGCGCCCCTCGGTGTACTGCGAGCGGTTCTTGAAGCTGCGCTCGTGCTGCTCCTTGTAGACCTTGGCGACCCGCTCTTCGCCCTGCGAGAGCACCAGATAGACCTGGGCCTCCTTACCGCTGCGCAGAGGTCGAAGCACATCCTCGATGAGTCCCTGTTCCAAGAGTGGACGTAGGCTCTCGGGTGCTTTCATGATTCCATGGTCTCTGCCGCGTGCGGCCAACAGCGCCTGCGGGCACCCTGGACGCTCAACGCTACACGTATCGCCGCCCGGAATCTACCGCGTGGCGACACTAGCAAGCACATGGCGCATGGTCGCCATGGCTCCATCGCTGCCAGCCTGAGCCCGCAGCGACAGCTCCGCTGCCTAGAAGAGGATACCGATGATGGCGATGCACATCTCGTCGGTAGTCTGTTCGCCGAGGCGC
>JAHEAK010000718.1 GCA_024642805.1 Kofleriaceae bacterium
CGCGCTCGCGGGCGGAGCCAGTGGCGGTGCCAGTCTGGGAATGAATCGACAGTTCTGGGGCTACGCGGCGCGCGGCGTCTTGCCCTTCGTCAACTCCTTTGCGCTCGAGGGCCAGAACACGCCCGTCTATACCCACGACGCCTCGCCGGCCTGGGGCATGTACGCGCAGCTGGGCGAGCTGCGCAAGGGCCTCCCCGATGCCGGGCGCGAGCTTGCTGGCATTCGCAAATCGAAGATTGCCTTCGTGGTCCACGAGAAACACTTTAGCCGCCACGACTACATGGTCTGGGAGGCCTACGGCAAAGTGCAGCCTAGCTTCGTCTTGCTCTACGATGGCGTGCCTCTGGTAAGCGTCTACGTGCGAGACGAACTCCTTGTAGGCCACGCGCCGGCGCCTGCCTCCGCGGCCAGCGACTCTTCACCTTAACTCGCAAGATCGCAGGGGTTTTTGTCCTTGTTGCGCGCCGGGCCAGGGGCTAAGGTCCGCCTCGCTCCAGGGAAGGCGGACTATGTTCGATCGAATCATTGCCAAGACCCGTGGGACGCATCGCGCGCTCTCACTCCTCATCATCCTCGCCATCATGGCCGTTCCAAGCCTTGCCTTCGCGGGCAAAGGCGGTGAGACGGGCCTACTTGGTTGGCTCAATGAGTTTGCGCCGATCGCGATCCTCGTTGCGGTCGTCGCCTTCGTGTTGGCTCGCTTGCCCAAGATCGACCTTGGTCACAGCAATGAGTTCATGAAGCGTCGAGTGCTCAACTGGCTGCCACTTGGCCTCACCTACGCCTTCCTATACATGGGGCGCTACAACCTCACCGTCGCCAAGAAGACCTTTGGAACCATGCAGGCTTCCGACTGCAGCGCGCTGATGGGCAACGACGATTTTGGTTACATCTTCATGGTCGGCACCGTCGTCTACGGATGTTCCTTCCTCATCAACGGTCCGCTCACGGATCGCTTCGGCGGCAAGTTCTCGATCCTGGTGGGTGCCGGCGGCGCCGCCATCGCCAACCTCATCATGGGCCTTGCCACCTATACCTTGCTCCACAACGGTCCTGGCGCCGACTTCGTCTTCGACAACTTCACGCCGCTCTTCATGGTCCTCTACGGACTCAACATGTACTTCCAGAGCTTCGGTGCGGTGGCTATCGTCAAGACCAACGCGCCTTGGTTTCACGTCCGTGAGCGCGGCGTCTTTGGGGCCATCTTCGGCATCCTCATCTCCCTCGGCATTTACTTTGCCTTCGATTGGGGCGGCCTGATCCTCAAGAACTTCGGCGTCGAGTGGGTGTTCTTCGTTCCTGCCATCATTCTCGCCATCTTCTGGCTGCTGGACGTCAAGTTCGTCTTCAACTCACCCAAGGATGCAGGTCTCGAGGATTTCGATACCGAGGACGCCTCCTCTGGCGACGAAGGGCCGCGCTTGCCAGCGCTTCAAGTCTTCAAGATGATGCTCAGCAACCCCATCATCATCACCATCGCAGCTATCGAGTTCTGCAGCGGCTTTCTGCGCCAGGCGATCATGCAGTGGTATCCCATCTTCGCCAAGCAGACCAATGAAGAGCTCGGCCTGCTGGGCGGCTTCGTCAACAGCCACTGGGGCCTGCTCTTGTGCTGCGCCGGTATCCTCGGCGGCGTCGTCGCCGGCATCATTTCTGATCGGGTCTTTCACTCGCGCCGCGCGCCAGTGGCCTTCTTTCTCTACGTGTGCATGCTGCTCGGAGCGGTCGGTCTCATCTTCGTCTACGAGACGAGCCTGGTCGGTTGGCTGGTGATTTTCATGTCGATGGCGGTGATTGGCGTGCACGGCATGCTCTCGGGCACGGCCAGCATGGACTTCGGCGGGCGCAAGAACGTCGGTATCGCCGTTGGCATCATCGACGGCTTCGTCTACCTGGGCACGGGAGCCATGTCGCTAACCTACGGCCTCTTGCTGCCCAAAGAGCAGTTTGCCAAGGCCACCGCAAGCGCCGCTGACTCGCTGAGCAATGGCGCTGCCGCAGTCTGTTCCGCGGTCAGCGGTCCCGGCAAGATCATCGGACCCGCCACGGATCCCGACAACTGGATTTCCTGGCCCCTGGCCATGGTGCCGATGGCAATCATTGGCGCCTTCCTCGCCACCAAGGTGTGGCACGCGATGCCCAAGAAGCACTCGTCCTAGCTTGGGCTGCCAGGCGCTACTCGCTCATCCAGAACTCGTCGGCGTTGAGGTGGCCCCATGAGCCAGTCTCCTCGTCGATGAGCACGATCTCGGCGCTCTTGCCGGCGTAGGCGGCTACGTTCCACAGCACTTCTTCCATGCGCTCGCTGCCAGAGCCGGTGGCGGTTCGTATGGCCTCGCCATCGATGCGCAGCTCTGCGCGCAGCTTGTCGGACGTTCCGCCGCTCAAGCGAAAGCTAATCGTCGAGCCATCGAGGGTAAAGCGCGGCGAACGCAGCGAACCGGTAGCGACGTCTCCACCGTGGAAGCTGGTGATGTAGTAGCGGCCACCGTAGCGTCTGACCGGGCCCTGATCGGGGAGTGGACGCGACTGCGGTGCCCGTCCCCACGAGCTGTTCTTGCGCTGCTTGCGATTGCCCATCGGCTCCCAGCCCGCGAAGCTTCCGCCCTCGAAGTCCCAGAGGACGCGGGTTCCAGGCGGAAGAATTTCAGGGCGAATGGGTACCCAGATGGACTTGGGGATGAGCGTCGCGACCTTTCGGTTCCACACCGCGCCCGCACCCGTGTAGACGTGTGGCGATGAGCTCGCGGGCAAGTTGTCGTCCATCCGGTAATTGCTCTGCAGTCCGCGCAGCTCGGCTCCGATGGGGCGGTTGTCCATGATGACCGCGCCGTAGCGCTTGCTGTTGAGAGCCTCGGTGAGACCGCGGATGGGCCACACTTTCCCCGTGCTCATGTCGCGCAGACCCATCAGATGCACCTGCAGCGACTTGCCTGCCAGCTTGGCGTACCAGGGATGATAGGGAATCAGAACCTCGCCCTCGATGTCGCGAATGGTTCGAATCAGTTCGTTGCCGGCGGCTTCATCTGCGGCGCTTGGAATGAATTGCC
>JAHEAK010000102.1 GCA_024642805.1 Kofleriaceae bacterium
CTACCAGAGCTCAGGACTCGGCGGAGGCAGGTGCCGCTGACTTGGCCTCGTTAGCCTCGTCGCTTCCCGAGCTGCCCACGTCATCGCCGTCATCATCCTCGATGACGTCCTCGACGTATTCTTCTTCAGGGGCCGGCGCGACTTTCTGAGCGCGGTCCTTGGCGGCGGCCGCAGACTTCTTCGAGTCGGCCTTGCGCTTCTGAACGCCGGCCTTTGGACCGATGATCATGATCATGCGCTTGCCCTCGAGATTGGGGCGAACCTCGACCTGCGAGATCTCTTTGGTTGCTTCCAGCACGCGATCGAGGACCGCGACGCCGGTCTTGGGGTGCACGACTTCGCGACCGCGGAACACCACCACCAGGCGGCACTTGTTGCCATACTCGAGGAAGCGCGTGATGTGCTTGATCTTGAATTCGAGATCGTGCTCTTCGGTCTTGGGCCGGAACTTGATCTCTTTGAGCTCAACCGTGGAGGAGTGCTTCTTAGCCTGCTTGGCCTTCTTGGACTGCTCGTACTTGAAACGGCCGTAGTCCATGATGCGGCAGACGGGCGGATTGGCCCGTGCAGTGATTTCTACGAGATCCAGGCCCTTTTCCTGCGCGGTGCGCAAGGCTTCTTCGCGAGAAAGGATGCCAAGCTGCTCGCCATCTTCGAGTACGACGCGCACCTCGGGAACTCGAATCCGGTGGTTTACCCGGTACAGTTCTCGTGGTCGTCCGCGGTCGGCTCGTTTGGGTGCTTTACTAATGGTCGCTTCTCCGGCTTGTGGTTGGTCGCAGCTGGTGCCCAGGACTGTCCCCAGGACTCTCGTGAGTGGCCCGAGACTCGCAGGTTTTGCGAGCGGCCGCTACAGAGGATGACGCAATTGGCCAGCAAATCGCCATCAGAGGCCTTTGCAGTTCCTCCGGCCAAGGCCGGAGGAGAATCTTGCCCTACAGCTCCTCCGGCCAAGGCCGGAGGAGAATCTTGTAGGTGCGGGCAGGATTGAACTGCCGACCCCTACCGTGTCAAGGTAGTGCTCTCCCACTGAGCTACGCACCTGCAAAGGAGTTAGACGTTTAGTGGCTTTGCAAAGCAGTGTCAAGACTGGAGCGCATTCGCTTGGCGATTGCATGAAATTGACACCAAGTTTGCGGATCTGCTCAGCTGTGGCCCGTGCACTTCGCCCGTCTGGTCCGTCGCGGATTCATCATCGCCCTCACCTTTCTGGCGCACGCTGTCTATTGGTTCGTCGGCTGGCTGGTCTTGCTGCTCAGCTTTCGCTCGCGTGACTGCCGCAAGAACTTCCAGGCCGACCGATTTCGCTGCCTCTTGCGCGACCTGGGCGCCACCTACGTAAAGGTCGGCCAGATCATGAGCACGCGCCCGGATATCTTTCCAGAGCACCTGGTGCGCGCACTCGAACGCCTGCAGGATGACGTGGGCGGCTTCGCCTTCGCGCAGGTGCAGGAAAGCTTCGCAGCCGAGTTTGGCAAGGGCCCTGACGAGCTCTTCGCCAGCTTCGACCAAGAGCCCATTGCTAGCGCCTCGGTTGCCCAGGTGCATGCAGCCACCCTGGTGGACGGCCGACGGGTGGCGGTCAAGGTGCGGAGGCCTGGCATCGAAAAGGTCGTGGCTTTCGATCTGAGTATCATGCGCGGTTTCGCACGCGCCCTCGAGATCCTGCCGCCGCTGCGAATCTACGCGCCACTCGATAGCGTGCGCGAGTTTGGGCGCGCCATCGAGATGCAAATCGATCTGCGCCTCGAGGCCAACAACAACCGGCGCTTTCACGAGAACTTCGCTGGCGATAGCGACATCGTCTTCCCCGATCTGGTGCCAGAGCTGTGCAGCGAGAAGATTCTGACCATGAGCTTTGTGGATGGGGTCAAGGTGCTGCGCTTCGCTGAGACCGAAGCCAACCCGACGCGGCTGGCGCAGATTGGCTTCCATACCCTGCTCAAGATGATCTTCGAGGATGGCTTCGTGCACGCCGACTTGCACCCCGGCAACATCTTCATCACGCCGGATAACAAAGTGGCCCTGCTCGACCTGGGCCTGACGGCGGAACTCACCGATGCCTACCGGTTGATCTTCGCCGAGTTCTTCGGGGCCTGGGCGGCCGCCGATGGCAAGACCATGGCGCGTCTCATGGTCGAGTTCTCTCCCGACGCCAAGGTTCGCGATCACAGCGCCTTCGAAGCGGAAATCAGCGCCTTCGTCGGGCGCTACAACGGCAAGCAGCTGGGCGAGGTCGCGGTCTCCGAGGTGGTCTTCGACATGATGGGTATCATGCGGCGCCACCGCGTGCGGGTGAATGCGGTGTTCACCATGGTCAACATCGCCATCGCAGTCACCGAGGGCATTGGCAGGCAGCTCGACGACAAGCTCGACCTGCTGAGCGAGGCCTTGCCCTTCTTCGTGCGGCTCAAGCAATCGGGCAAGCTCTGAGTGAGAGCGCAGCCTTGCTCTCCGGGCTCACTCCGAGGGCTCACTCCGAGGGCTCACTCCGAGGGCTCACTCCGAGAGCTCACTCCGTGAGCTTTCGAAAATAAGAATACCTCTTAACGTCGGCGTCGAATGGCGAGCGCGAGGATTAGAAGAAAGGCAGCGCTGAGCCCGCCTGCCCCCGTGCTTTGGCAGGCGCAGCTGCCTCCACCAACGGTGTCGAGGTCCAGATAGCGGCTGTTGCCGGCATCGGCGGCGGCCTGCGCAGGCGCGGCGTCGGTGCGTCGGCCGGCATCGGCAGGCGGCGCGGCGTCAAAGGTGGGGGCCGCGTCGGGAATGGGCGCGGCATCGGGCGGCTCCCATGTACTGTTGTCGTTTGGCTGCCTGGGCGTGGGGTCAGCCTCGGTCCAGTCGTCGACAACGACGTGGGTCGACTGCGTGCGGGCCAAGGCCCTGCCCGGCGCAGGGCTGGTCGCTGCGCTCGAGTCGCCCGGTCCAAAGAGGTCGACGATGGGATTGCTGATCGCGCCCCAGCGAACACAGTCGTAGTAGGTTGCGGAAGAGCGAAAACACAGCTGACCCGATGAGGGTAACTCACTGCTAAGTACGCCGTCGCGAGGGAAGCCAAAGCTGCTTGCGGCCTCTGCGCTGGCGAGGACGATGTAGGTGGGTGCGCCATGGCATGCGGTGCTGATGGTGAGCGTCATGGTGTCGATGAGCTGGCCCTGGCCATCGAAGAGATCGATGGTGCTCGAGGGGAAAAGGCAGCCTCCGACCTGGTTTGCAAGCTCGACGTAGCGCAGCTGTGGGTCGGTGCCACGGTAGACTTCCGAGAGTTCCCAGTCCTGCACACCGGCTCTTGCGCTCCCCGCTAGCGTGCCCGAGAGCACAGCGGCGATGAGAAAGCCGTTTCGCAGGTGGCGTCCTCGCACAGTGGCAAGCCTATGGCATGCCGACCTGCGTGTCATAGCCCCAGTTGCCGTAGACTGCATAACCCGACTAAAATAGAACGCTTAGAGTCTGACGTCCTGAGGCGCCTTTTCAGGCTCGGTCTGACATTGGAGTCAGTGGACAGGGAGACGAGACCGTTTTTGTGAGCGTGCAACCTGGGCAAACCTTGGGCAAGTACCGTTTGATCGAGAGAGTCGGTCAGGGCGGCATGGCCGTGGTCTATCGCGGGCACGACACCGTGCTCAAGCGAGAGGTTGCGGTCAAGGTTTTGCACCACCACCTCGCCGAACACCGGGAGGCGCGGGAGCGATTCGGGCGCGAGGCCGAGGCGGTCGCCAAGCTGCGCCACGAGAACATCCTCGAGATCCACGATTTTTCCGGTCTCGATTCCGATGAAACGTACATAGTTACCGAGTTCATCGACGGCTGCACGCTCAAAGAGTTCATCACCGACAACGCCCTGCGCTTCCCAGAAATTGGCGCGATGATCACTTCGCAGGTTTGCAAGGCTCTTGCGCACGCCCACGGCCTCGGTGTGCTGCATCGTGACGTCAAGCCCGAGAACATCATGATCCGCAGCGACGGAGTGGTCAAGCTGACCGACTTCGGCATCGCCCAGATGATCGACTTGCAGCGCATGACAGTCACCGGCCAGCTCCTCGGTTCGCCGGCCTATATGTCGCCCGAGCATGTCGAGGGCGGAAACCTCGACTTCCGAACCGATGTCTTTGCTGTAGGAATTGTTCTGTATCAGCTTGTGACCGGTGAGCTGCCTTTCAATGGCAAGAATCCACACGAGATCCTCAAGCGCATTGCCGACTGCGAGTTCCCCGAGGCAACGCGCGTCAACCCTCGGGTCGGGCGCGAGCTGGGTGCGATTATCGCCAAGGCCTTGCAGCGTAGCGCAGACGATCGCTTTGCAGACATCTCGCTCATGCAGCAGGCCCTCGACCGCTTCCTAGAGGGCAGCGGCATTCAGAGCTCCAAAGAGGAGCTCGCCCGCTTCTTCGATGCACCGGCCGCCTATCAGATGGCTCTCGAAAAGCGCCTGGTTCATCACCTGGCCGAGCGCGGCAAGAAACTCACCGGCAGCGATCGAGTCGGGGCACTCGAGCTCTTCAATCGCGTGCTCAGCATCGACGAGCACAACGAAGAGGTACTCGAATATCTGCACAAACTCGGGGCCAGGCAACGCAATCAACGCATTGCCATGGCTGTGCTGGCAACCATGCTCCTTGCTGGTCTTGCCGTGGTCGCCAAGGTGCGCTTTGCCAGCCGCGCCGCTGCGCGCTCAGACCTCGCTTGGGACGCGGCGATTGCCGAAGACGCTCAGTCGCCGGCCGAGGATGCCAGCACGCCAGACGCCGCCCGGGTGCCAGCCGATGCCGGAACACCCAGCCTCGTGCTCGCCGATGCCGCCGAGACCGAGGAGGTCGAGCCCCTTATCCGCAGGAAGAAGATCGATGCCGGCGCGCTCGTGGACGATCCGCCGCTCGCAAAGCGCAGCTTCAGCCTCAAGCTGAGTCCGCGCGGATCCGAATACCGCATCGGCGCTGGCAGCTGGATCGCGCTCTCCTCTGGCAGCGCCGACATCAGCGTGCCCGCGGGCGAGCAGGAGATCTGGGCACGCAACGAGAGTTGCTGCGAGGAGACGCGCTACGTGGTGCCAGCGGATCGCAATGGCGGTGTGGTGGCGATCAACCTCGGCTACTTGCCCGCACAGGTGATTCCACGCTGTGAGATTGCCAACGTGCGCGTCAAGATCAACGGCAGACCCGCCGTGCTGGGCCGTAGCGCTACCATTCCCATCACCCGACTGGTCGGCACCGAGGTCGTGCGTATCGCCTTCTTCTCCGAGGATCGCGTCGATGAGCGCAGTGTTACGGTGGGCGCCAAGAAAGTCGTAGAGCACGAGTGCAAGTTTTAGCTCATAGAGTCGCACTCGCCTTCTTGGCTGCTCTGCTCACGCTGAGCGTGGCCATGAGCACGAGCTACGCCTCGCCCAACGAGGACTTGCAGCTGGCCCGAGAGACCTTCCTCGCTGGCGACTACGAGACCGCCATTGGCCAGTTTGGTGCCCTGCTCTACCCGAGCAGTCGTCTGGCCAAGGCCTCATCGATCGCCGAGGCGCACTTGCTCCTGGGTGTGAGTTACTTCGAGACTGGCAACAGCGAGAGCGCTGGTCGTGAGTTCGAAGAGGCGCTCTTTTTGGACGACACCCTCAGCCTCGACGCCAACCTCTTCTCGCCGGAGGCGATTCGCTTCTTCGATGCTCGCAAGGCCGAGCTCAAGCAACGAGCGGTCGACGCTGCCGAGAAGGAGCAGGTAGCCCGCAAGCAAGAGGCGCTCAATCGAGCCTTTCAAAACCTGGTCGTGCTTGAGAAGCGTCGCTATTGGGTCAACTTCATACCTTTCGGCGCAGGCCAGTTTCAAAACGGTCAGCTGCGCAAGGGCGTGGCTTTCTTCGTCGGTGAGGCCGTCACTGGCGGCGCCTCGGTGGGCCTGTGGAGCTACCAGGTCATCAAGTACGGCTTCCGCGGCCGCGTTCCGCGCGACGAGGTCGATACCGTCAACAGCGTGCAGATTGCCCAGATTGGCTCAGGAGCGGTCTTCTACGCCCTGATGGCATGGGGCATCGTCGATTCCCTCTCGCACTACGAGCACGCGGTCAAACGCGAGGCCGACCCCTCCTTGCGCAAAGACCTGGAGGAGATTTTCGACAACCAGCCCACGAGCAGTCTGCAAGTGGTGCCTGCCTTCGGTCCGGAGATGACCGGCGGTGCTTTGCGTTGGGAGTTTTAGGAGTACATCGTCATGCCCTCATTGCGCGTTGAAATGCCTGGTAAAGGCCCGATGGTCTACCATCTGTACAAGAAGCTCACCTCGCTCGGCTCCTCGCCTGATTGCGATCTGGTGCTGCCCGACCCGCTCATCGCCGAGAGCTTTGCCCACATTCACTTCGATGGGCAGGTCTACACCATCGCGACCGTGTCTCGAAAAAATGAGGTCCTGGTCAACGGCAAGAAGCGCAAGAAGCACAAGCTCAGCCACGACGACAAGCTCAAGATTGGCGCCATCGACGTGCGCTTCCTCCTGCTCGACGAGCAAGCACCCGTGGAGAGCGAGGCGGCCGCCACCGTGGCCGATATCGACTCCTACGAGAAGATTCACCAGTTCTCCGCTCGGCTGATGCAGAGCCACGATCTCTCCGAGCTCCTCGAAGAGCTCATGGACGCGGTCATCGAGATTGCCAACGCCGACAAGGGCTTCCTGATTCTCACCGAAGGCGAGACCCTCAACATCAAGGTCGCTCGCAATCTCAAGCAGGAGAATATCGCCGACGCAGTCTCGCAGCTCTCCGACTCGATCATCTCGCGGGTGGTCAGCAGCCAAAAGCCGCTGATGATTTCCGACGCGATGAACGATGAGAACTTCTCCAGTTCCAAGTCGGTCATGCAGCTCAAGCTGACCTCGGTCATCTGCGTGCCGCTCCTGGAGAATGGCCGGCTGCTCGGACTTATCTACGTCGGCAATGACTCCATCACCTCCCTCTTTGCCGACGACACCATGCGAGCGCTCACGGTCTTTGCCGCGCAGGCCTCGCTCATCGTCAGCAATGCGCTCTTACTCAACAATCTCAAGGTCGACAACCGGGCACTGAGCGAGCGTCTCGAGAGTATGCGCTTTGGCGAGATCATCGGCACCAGCAAGGCCATGACCGAGGTCTTTCGCAAGGTGGAGAAAGTGGCAGGGACCGATATCTCGGTGCTCATCACCGGCGAGACCGGGACCGGCAAGGAACTCATCGCTGCCGAGCTGCACCGCCGCTCGCCGCGCGCCGACAAGCCCTTCGTCGTTATCAATAGCGGTGCTATCCCCGAGAACTTGCTGGAATCCGAATTGTTCGGACACGTCAAAGGTGCCTTCACGGGCGCTGTCGCCAACAAGCTCGGCAAGTTTCAAGCGGCCAACGAAGGCACCCTCTTCCTCGATGAGATCGGCGAGATGCCCCTGCCACTGCAGGTGAAGCTCTTGCGGGCCATTCAGGAAAAAGTCGTGGTGCGCGTCGGCGACACCCGCCCGGAGAAAGTCGATATTCGCATCCTGGCGGCCACCCACCGTGATCTGGAGAAGGAGATCAAAGAGGGCCGCTTTCGCGAAGACCTCTTCTATCGACTCAACGTCGTAAACTTGCAGTTGCCTCCTTTGCACGAGCGCGGCGATGACGTCCTGGTGATCGCAAGATACCTGCTCGGTCGCTACTGCAAGGAGTACGACGCCAAGGTCAAAGGCTTCTCGCCCAATGCGGCGGTGGCGATCCGCAAGCACAGCTGGCCTGGCAACATTCGCGAGATGGAAAACCGTCTCAAGAAGGCCATCGTCTTGTCGGATGGCAACTTCATCGGCCCGGAGGACCTGGGCCTGAGCAGCGATGAGCTGCCAGCCATCCTTCCGCTCACACAGGCCAAGGAGAAGTTTCAGCGCGACTACATCAACGAGATCCTGGCGCGCAACAACGGCAACCGCACCAAGACAGCCAGGGACCTCGGCGTCGATCCGCGCACCATCTTCAGGCATCTGGAGAAGGAGGAAGGCGAGCCCAAAGGGGCCGATTCCTAAGCCACGCCCAGCTGGCGAGGCCGCGTCAAGGGTGGCAATTTCCAGTCGGGGCCTGACGCGCTTGTCTTAGTCCGCACCGGCTCCGATCTCGTCGATTTCGCGCAACTATATGAAACCAGATAGATTCACAGGCATGGCACGATTGATGCTCGCTAAGCGAGCGATGTTGTTGATCGGTGCGCTGCTGGTCTGCTTCCTGGTGGTGGGGAGCGCCTGCATTTTCCCCCCGGAGCTCGAGCCCGGTACCTCTGATGCCGGTCCGAGCGCGACGCCTGTCATTCTGAGCGCTGGCCCTGCCCCCGACTTCCTCTTCCCCGGTCCAATCGTCTTGGATCGCCAGGACGATCGAACCCTGTCCCTCACGGTTCAAGACAACGACGTCGACGACGTTATTCGCGTTCGCCTCTACATCGACTACGGCCGACCAAATCCGGAGCCAGCCTATGCCGAGTGCCAGGCCGCATCGACGGGCGAGCTCACCCGAGTCGTGGCCTGCCAGGTCAACTCCTTGTGCAATCCGATTGGCGCCACCGATGTCGGCGATCACGTCCTCGAGGCCATGGTCGCCGATCGGGAATTTCTTTCTGACAGTGACCCTGCGGCCACAGGTCAGAGTCTGTTTCGAGCCCTGCGCGACAAGACCCGGGCTGGGTATTCGTTCCGCGATTGGATCATGCGCTGCAACGCGCCGGTGGAGATTTAGCGAGCATGAGTTTGTACATATCTGCTTCGCGGCGCCTGTGGCAGGCGGGACCCTTGCGGTCCTCGCTGCTCTTGATCCCAATCGCGTCCTTGGGCCTTGGCGCCTGCCTTGGTGACACAAGCTCGGAACGACCCGTCATGTGCGTGTCGAGCGACGACTGCAGTGGCACCGCAATCTGCGACGAAGGCGTGTGCTGGGGCGATCCACCAGACACCACTTCCTTTGCGGCCGTGCTCATCCCGCCCGCGGATCGCCCGGAGCTCGCTCTCACCGAGCTCACCGACATCTCCATCGCCGCAGATGGGCAAATCAGCGGCCTGCAGTTTGGCCCGACGATCAGCCTGCACGGGCGAATCATTCTCGGCTGCGCCGTTGACCAGCAAGAAGGCTGTGGCAACGCAGCGCCGGTGCCTGGACAAGTCCTTGTCGAGCGTGTGTCCTCCTTCCGAGGCGGCCCTCAGTACCGACGATCAGTCCTCACCAATCCTGGCGTTGGCGTCGAGGAAGACACCTTCAGCATCAGCCTGCCCGCCGACGACGCCGAATACCGAGTGACCTTCGTGGCAGACGAGAGCTCGCTCGAGTCCCTCGCGCTCGGCGGCACCCAGGTGCAAGCGCCGCCCTTTTCGACGACCATTCGCGCCTCCGGTGATCTGGCAGTGGTCTGGGAGATTGGCAAGCCAGAGCAACTAAAGTCCATCGAGGGCTGCGTAACCAGCGCGACTGGCAACGGCAGCAACTTCGAAGGCATGCGAGTGAGCGCCCTTGGCCGCTGGTCCCTGCTCGACAAGCCAACCAGGGCTTCGTCGGTGGTCACGACCGACTCGGAAGGTTGTTTCAACCTGAAGGTGCCTATCGACATGCTCGACGAGTTCGACATCATCGCTAAGCCAGGACCCGGCAAGACCTTGCCAACGCTGCGCCTCTCGGGCGAGCTCGTCGTCGACCCCAGCATCGACAAGCCAGGGCTGGTGCACACCATTGCGCCCCTGCTGATGCCCAACGCGCCCAACCCGGTGCAGTTCAAGTTGCCCTTGCGAGGTGCCAGTGGCGCCGGCGCCCTCGAGCCCGTCTCAGGCGCGACCGTCGTCTTCGAGACCTCCTTCGCCCTGCCGGTTCCCGACGAGCGCAACATTGAGGTCAGCTTCTCCACGCAGGTCGTGAGCAACGGCCTTGGCGAAGACGACCCTGGCGTGGTCGAAGTCGACCTCTACCCTGGCAGCGCCGACCTCAATCGCAGCTATCGAGTGCGCGTCTTGCCACCACCTGACTCCGAGTATGCATCGGTCTTCGATGCCGTGGTCGAAGTCGGCACGGGCGAAGGCGCGCCCGTGCTCGGCAGCCTCGACTTACAGCGCCGCATCGCAGTGACGGGCGCCTTCACAACGGCCGATGGCAAAGCCCTGGTCGACACGCCGCTAACAGTTCGGCCGTCTGCGTTGCTGCGACTCCAGGCCAGCACTAGCGAACGAGCCATGCTCGACAACTTGCAATTCCCTTCCGACCTCACGGGCGAAAACGGCGAGTTCCTGGTTTGGCTGGACGCTGCCCTGGTCGGCCTGATGGCCCGCTACGACTTCGAGCTGGCACCTCCCGACTTCTCCTCCGCCCCGCGCTGGAGCTTCGAGAGCGTCTCGCTTGCCAATCCGAGCAGCCCGGCTGGCTCCCTTGATTTTGGCAGCATGCCCTTGCCGCCCGCTTCCTACGCCCGAGGCCTCGTTCGCGATTTGCAGGGCCAGGTGGTGGTCGGCGCGGAGGTCCGCTGGTTCCAGGTGCCCACGGTCGAGGCCTGTGAATCTGTGGGCGAGCCCGGCTCCGCGGAGCCCTGCCTCCTGCCTGCCCGGCTCTTGGGCCTGTGGGAGAGCGATGAGGCCGGAGAAGTCATTGCTGTTCTGCCGGATCCCTAGGGCGGCGGCCCGGCCTTTAGCGCGCAATTGCAGCCCTTTGCTCGCTCCTGCTCGGCCCTTTGCCGACCCTCTGCCAGACCTTTGCCGACCCGGGGCCTGGCCTTGGCTTGACGGCCCATCTCACTGGCCGTACTCTGCTCCCGAACCAAGCACCGAGCGTTGACCTCAGAAAATAAACGATCAAACGAGTTTAGGCGATATCGACAAGTGTTGCTGGCTGTCTACGCAAGCGTTGCCTCAGCCTGCCTGCTCTTGCTGGTAACCAGCGTTGCGAGACATCTCTTCTTTCGAACGCCCGCTGTGGAATTGCCAAAGTCCTCAATTGTGACCGACAACCCGAATCCTCGGGATTTATTAGAGTGCAACACCTTCGTGCTAGAGCAGCTAACCATCTTGAGCAGCAAAACCAACGAGCTATTTAGTCGTCCTCTCATGGACGAGCGCGCTGGTTTGGCGAGGGATTGGAAACGCTTCTCGACCCAGTGGCAAGATCAACAAGACGTCATCGATGCCCGATGCCGCTTTAGTGAGCTTGCTGAAACCACCATGGGAGGGGCTTACGATCGGATGGCGCACGTCCATCAAGCTCTCCCGGCTATGCGGCTTAAGTACAACAGCCTCCTGGCCAAATTTGACAAAGAGCAAGCTGACGAGCTCTCGGAGATGCGTCGCGCGCTCGCCGTTTCACGCAAGTCGATCGCAAGGAAACTTGATTCGACACCTCAACCAGCAACGCCGCAAGAGCAGGAGCGACAGCAAGCTCCCGCCCCGGTCGGTCAC
>JAHEAK010000103.1 GCA_024642805.1 Kofleriaceae bacterium
GGTGGCGCCGGCTCGACCTTCATGCGCTGGCTCTTGCTCTCTGACTTGCGAGCCAATCTCGAGCTAGCTGCTCGGGGTGAGATCGTGCCCAGCTTCTATCTCAGGCAGCTGGCTCTCGTGCTCGTCGTGCTGAGCCTGGCTGTGGCGATTGCTGAACGCCAGCGACGTGTGCGCCTTCACAGCCTGGTCGCGGCCGGCCTCTTGCTCGTTGCAGGCAGCAGCGCGTCGATTCTCGCCGATCGCCACAGCAGCCACCGCGACTGGAGCGCGGCGCAGGTCAACTCCCTCGACGCCAGCAGCCTGGCGGTGCTCAGCGAGCTGCGTCAGCCCATCGAGATCATCCTGGTCAAACCCAGTGAGGCGGTGTTCGACAGCGTTCACCAAGAGCTGAGCCGCTTGCTCGCTCGCATGCGTCGAGCGCAGCCACTGGTGCATGTCCTCGACCTCGATCCGCTCGACAACTCTGCACGGGTTCAGGCCTGGGCCTTCGAGCTGGCAATTTCTGATGAGGACCTGAGCAGCGGCGGCGCCGTCATCGTGCAGCAGGGCACGCGTCGGCGGGTCATCGACTTGTTGGCGCTTGCCAGCTTTGCCCCTGACGATCTGGGGGTGGGCGCGCTCAAAGAGCTGCGTGCCGAAGCAGCCATTCGCGATGCCATCACCCAGGTCAAGGAAGTGCCAGCGGAGCGCCTGTGCGCAACGGCAGGACACGGCGAGCTGGTAGCCAACGGAGATGGTCTCGCGCCGCAGTTGCACTGGCAGTCTGCGCGTGATCGTCTCGATGCCAGCGGTGTCGAAGTGGAGGTCTTGTGGTCGCTGGAAGCGGCGCGCCTGAAGGCCTGTGACACGCTGGTCATCATGGGACCGAGCGCGCCCTTTTCCCCGCAGGAAGCGCTGACCCTAGACGGCTATCTGAGCGCGGGCGGCAATGCGCTGGTGGCGCTGCGCTCGCAACTTCGAGACCGTCAGGACACCGGCGTCGATGCCGGCCTGGGACTTGTCCTAGGCAAGCGCGGCATGCAGGTCGGAGAGGGCTTGATCGTCGATCCAGAGCATCAGCTCGAGACCGCACCTGATTGGATGACCTACGAAGGCTACGGCGATCACGCGATCGTGCGCGACTTCTATCAGCAACGAGCGACGGTGTGGCGAGCACCCTTGGCCTTGTACGCCACCAATGATGCCGTCGCGCCGCTGATCCACGCCTCGTCGAGCGCATGGGCCGAACGCGATCGCAGTGCCCTCTTGCAGGAGGGGCACTATGCCCGTGGCGCCGACGACTTCGAAGCCGGCGAGGTCGCCCTCGCACATCGCGCGAGCAATGGCTCGCGGCTGGTTCTTGTCGGCAGCGCCGAGAGCTTGTCCTCCTTGTGGAGCGAGCGGGGCGTGGCTGGCAACGAGCGCTTCTTGGTGTCGGCGATTCTGTGGACGCTCGGGCGCGATGTGCAGCTGAGCATGGACAGCAAAACGCCCGAGCACTTGCGACTGCTGATGCGAACCAGTGATCTGCGCTGGGCGTTTGTGTGGTGTGTACTGATAACGCCGAGCTGCTTTGGCTTGTTCGGTGCGCTGCTCTACTTCTTGCGCCGGCGAGAGAGGCAGGCATGACGAGTCGCTCGCTCTTGCTCTTGGGCCTGTGCAGCCTCGTGCTGCTCTTGCTGGCCACCTTCGATCCATGGCTAGCGCGGCCACCACAGCTGCGCGCGCGCCTGCTCGATGCCCATCTCGAGTCTGCGATCACAGGGCTGCAATTCGAGGACAAAGACAACCGCTTGCTCCTGGCGAGAGTCGCAGGGCACTGGCAGATCGACGCGCCGCTTGCCGCTCCGGCCAACCAGAGCTCCGTGCGAAAGATCGTGCAGGCGATGAGTCTCTTGCGCTCCCTGCGTGAATCGCCCGGCGAACTCGTCGGCCCACCTCAGCTCGTGCTTCATTACTCCGGTCAGGGGATCGCAGGCGAGCTCGAGATTGGAGCGGCCAGCGCGGATGGCAAGCACCGCTGGCTGCGAGAAAGCAGCGGCGGCCCAGCCCACCTGGTGGAGGCGCATCTCATCGACGAGATCCTCGGAGCACGCCTCGAGCTGATATCGACAATGGTGGTGCCCTTCGAGCGCTCAGCGCGCGCACCCATGACTCTTCGGCTCGGTGATCACTGGGTGGAACTCGCCGGCGCCAGCATGCGCATCTCTGGGGTCGAAGAAGCCGTGAGCGAGAGCTACACGGCCCAGCAATTTGCTCTCGATGTACAGCGACTTCGATTCGAAGAGGTGGCACTGGATACCAGTCTCTGTCAGCCCTTGCGCAGCATTTTCATTTCGGTCGGTGACAAACACACCACGCTCAGCGAGTGTGGCTCGTGCCGGGCAGGAGCGGTTCGGGTGCGCGAGGGCGTGCGCACAGGTTGCGTCGACGCCACGGCATGGCAGCGACTCGTGGCCGCCCTCGATGATCCTTGGTCACTACTCGATCGTGGATTCTTACCCACGCAACCTGTTGCCTTCGCTTTGCGCTGTCAGGGGCGGCAGCTCTCGGTGCAGCCAGAATCGGTCGACCAGGAGCGCTTGCGATCGTGGTGGCAGGAACTCGCGGCCACCGCAGTGCAGGTCGAGCCGGTGCCAGGCGTCGAGGCTCCTCCGGATGGCCCCTCGGTTTGCTACATCTTGCTCGCGGATCAGAGCATCGCCTTCTTCCAGCGCGACGGTCACTGGTACGCGCGCCGCGACGAGGAAGCCGTGATGCGCGAGCTCGACGCGTCGGTGGCGGAGCTCTTGGCAGCGGGCCCGCTGCGCTTCGCCTCGCTCTCGCTCATTTCGGAAGATCCGATCTATGCCACCCGAATCCAGGTGCGAAGCGAAGGCGCCGGTGCGTGGCGACTCATTCGCGAAGAGATGGCGGGTGCCTGGCGCGAGGAAGTGGGGCAGCTATCCGCGCAGAAAGCCACCCAGCTTGCCGACACCTTGCGCCAGCAGTTGGCCATGCTCGCCGCCAAGCGCTATCTCGACGAGAGCCGACCACCTCTTCGCTCCTGGCCCTTCGAGTGCGAGATCCAATTTGAGAAGGCTCTCGGTGAGGGTACGCACGACTACCGGGTGCAGCTCTCGCGCAGCAAGGACTCCTGTCTGGCCCGCGTCAACGAGGGGCCGGTAGCGCAGCTTGGTTCAGAGATTTGTGCGCGCGTCTGGCAAGCCCTCGCCCCTTGAAACAAGAAAGGCCGGAGCGAGGAGCTCCAGCCTTTTGCTGCCAGCGGACTGCACCGGGAACCCAGGACGGTATCCCAGGACGGTTTCCCAGGACGGTATCCCAGGACGGGACTAGGGGGTCGCCGGCGCGCTCAGGTTGACCATGCTGCCGTAGGTCAGAAGACCTTCGGAGTTGAGGAAGCCTTTGGGCGACTTCAAGCTCCACACACCTGTGACCATGACTTCATCGCCAACTGCGAAGGGAGGCAGGGCAGCCAGGGCCGCTTCCATTTCGGCTACCAACTCGTCACCGAGTGCGGTCTTTTCGTCTTTGCGAAGCGGGCGTGGGTACTCGACCACTTGAATGCCACGCTCGGTCTTAGCGCCGGCATCCTCGCCAATGATGAATTGTGGGCGCGTGCAGCGCTCAGGTTGGGTGGCCAGCACCTCTTTGAGGTCCTTGTCACTCATCTCAGGAGTGCGAATGGCGGTCGCGCAATCGTAGATCCAAAGCACCGTGCCTTTGACACGCACCTCTTGATCGAGAAAGGTCTTTCCATTGAGTCGCATTTCTGCGACCGAGTGGCTGCCATCGGGATTTGGCTGCGGAACGACGAACGCAGGAACGGCGGGCAGGTCGAGCTTGATGTTTGTCTCCATCACCTCCGCCTTGGCACCTTCGAGTTCATCGGAACTACAGGCAGAAAGACCCGACAAGAGCAGGCCTGACGTGATAGCAAGAAGCGTAGAACGAAGAGTCACTCCCATGCAGGCTTGATAACATGCTCCCCAACAGGCAACAAGGGTTAGGTGCTGGAAGTTCCTGGAATGTAAAAGCTCTAGGGGCTTTTCTTGCGCTTGTGGGCGCGCTCGTGGCTTGCCAGGGGCCGCCGCCTCGTTCTCGCGACTGGAGTGAGGAGCCCATCGTCCCAGGGCCAGGCACACACAAAGCGCAGCGGGCAGGGGGCGATCCGGTCACGCAGGCCCATCCAAGCCGTCATGGCCTGCGCATTCACATGGACGCCGATCCAGGATCGCTCAATCCCTTTGACGCTCCCAGCGAGTGGTCCCGTCGCATCACGACCGACACCGTGTTCGAGACCCTGGTGCGCTACCAACCGGTGGGCGAGCAAGGGCAGGGCAGTTATCAGTCAGGTCTGGCGCGCTCGTGGACGGTGTCGCCAGGTGGTCGCGAGATCCGCATCAGCTTGCACGAGTCCGCCCACTGGCAAGATGGCAAAGCGGTGAGTGCACTGGATGTGCAGTTCTCTCTGGAGGCGGTGGCCGGGCGGCGCGTGGATGCAGAGCACTATCGACAAACCCTGGCGGATGTCAGCGCGGTGGAGATCATCAATCGCAGTGAGCTTCGTATCCGACTCACGCGCGAGAATGCCTTCGTTCTGCGTGAGCTGGCGGCGATTCCCATCCTGCCCGAGCACATCTACTTTCGCAATGTCACGCAAAGCAAGGGCACGTGGGTTGGCTCGGGACCATATCAAGTCACCAGTGAGTCTGACGAGGGCGTGGTGCTCGAGCGCGATCCCAACTACTGGGGACAGCAGCCAGCGATTGAGCGCGTCGAGTTCGTGCGAGAGCAGGATGCGGCTATGGCCCTGCGAGACGCCAAGGAAGGCCAGATGGATGTCGTCCCCGAGCTGATACCTGCGCACTTCCCCGAGCAGCTGGAAGCGCCGGGCTTCGATCAGAAATTCTCTGTCGTTCTTCTTGCGCCGCCCCTTTTCAACTATGTCGTGCTCAACACGATGCGTGCCCCCTTCGAAGACTCCAACGCCCGGCGCGCCATCGCGCAGCTGGTGGATCCGGAGGCCCTCATCGAGGCCGAGGGCGGCTTGGCTCGATCGGTGTCGAGCCCGATTTGGCCTGGCGGTCCCGGCAATGGTCCCGCCATCGAGGTGCCAGCGTTTAGTGTGAGCGAGGCGGCCGCGCTGCTCGAGCAAGCCGGTTGGCGCGATGACGACGGCGATGGCGTGCGGGCGAGAGACGGGCACCGGCTGATGATCAGCGTCCTGGCCACCGAGACGCCTCATCCCACCCGCGAGCTCGTGTTGTCAGCACTGCGCAAGGCCGGCTTCGTGCTCGACGTGCGCGTCGGCAGCTCGGCGGTTCTGGAGAATCGCCTGCGAGCCGGTGACTACGATCTTGCCTTTGCTTCCTGGTCGGGAGACTTCGACCGCGACCTGAGTCCGCTGCTCGGCTCGGGTGGCGCGCTCAATTATGGCGGTTTTCGCAGCCCGGTGGTCGACGAGATCCTGGCCAAGATCCGCGCGACCTGGGATCCGGCCCAGCGCGTGCCTCAGGTCGGTCGCCTGGCACAGGCTCTGCGAGCGAGTACGCCGCTGGTGGCTCTGCCGGCGCCCTATCCGCGTGGCCTGGTGCACAAGCGCATTCGCGGATTGCGGGCCTGGAATGGCTGGTTCAGCATTCGAGACCTGAGCGTAGCAGACGAGGACGAATAGCCGGTGCTAGCCAGAATAAGAATTGTTCTGGTCGTCCTGCTAGCAGTCAGCAGCGCCTGTCTCGAGCGCGGCAAAGAACGTCGCGAGCCAAGCGCAGGCCTTGCCGAGCCGCCCGCGCAGGCTGGTAGCGACACGCGCGATACGAGCTACGGGGTTCGCAAGGAGGAGCCGAGGGCTTCGGCAGATCGCGAGGCTGTGATTAGCCTGCGCTTGGCCGCCGAGCCGCTCCACCTCAATCCACTCTTGGCTGGAGACACCGTCGGGGTCGGCATCACCCTGGGCGATGTCTATGAGGGACTGCTGGCCATCGATCGCCCCGGTGACAGCCCGAAGCCGTGCCTGGCCGAGAGCTTCACGGTCAGCGACGAGGGCCGCACCTGGCGCTTCTTCTTGCGCAAGGGCGTGCGCTTTCACGAAGGCCAAGTGCTGAGCGCTCGCGATGTCATTGCCAGTCTAAAGCTGGCGCAAGGGGCGGTTGGCCCACTGCGGGCCGAATTCGATGACCTCATTGCCATAGAGGATGAGGGGGCCGCAGGTCTGGTGTGGCGCTTTCGCGAGTCCCGACCCGCTCGTATAGAGGCCTTCGCTGCGCTGCCCATCGTGTCTTCGGGCTCGTTCGCTGGAGTGGCCGCCGAAGAGCTTGGTCAAGCTGCGGTCAGTCGCAAGCCCAACGGCACCGGTGCCTTTCAGCTGGCTCGCTGGCAAGGCGAGAAGATCGAGCTCGAGCGTTTTGCCGGCTATTGGGGCCCTGCCGCCCTGGCCAAGGGCATTCGCTATCGAGTGCTCGCCGACGACCAGCAAGCGCTCGCCGAGCTGCGCGCGGGGCGCATCGATGGCATCTTGCAATTGCCGATAGCGAGCGCTCTAGCTTTCGCAAAGGACAGTGCGGATCTGCAACTGGTGCGGCAGAGCATGCCTGCCTACAGCGCCGCGGTCTTCAACACCGAGTCGGCCGCTTTGCCAGTGGAGCGTCGGCGTGCCCTCAGTCGCAGCTTCGATCGCAAGAGTCTGGTTGCCCAGCTCTTCGACTCGCAGGTGCAAATCGCCACGGGCCCATTCGTCGTGCACAGCGAGCGAGCGGACCCTGAGATTCGCGATCTGGACTTTTCGCTGGAGGCCTCGCGTAGCGAGCTGGCACGCCTCGGCGTCAAGGAGCGACCCCTGCGGGTGCTGGTTCCCGACAGCTCGAAGACCATGCGCAGACTCGTGGACATATGGGCCGACGACACCCGCGAGGTCTTGTCCTTGCGCATCGAAGCGCTGCCATTTGCCGAGCTCGTCGAGCGCGTGCGTGCCGGCGACTTCGACATAACGCTGCTCTCTTTCACCACTAGCGAAGATGTCGATCTGTATTCTCTCTTTCACAGCAGCGAGGTCGGTAGCAGCAATCTGTCCCGTATCGCCGATGCAAAGCTCGACGCCCTGCTTGCCGAGCTGCGCGCTGCCAAGGATCGCGCAACCTATCTAGGGCAGTCGCGAGCACTCCACCGCCTGCTCGTGCAACTGGCTCCGCTGGCCTTCCTGACCAGCGACGCTCGCCTTGGCCTCATTCGACCCGAGTTGGCAGGTGTCGGTGATAGCGCAGCGCAATGGGGCGCTCGCTACATGTGGAAGCAGCGATGAGTCTCTTGCTCGCACTTGGGCGAGCCGCAGGGCGCGCCTGGTTGGCGATCTTTGTAGTGACCTGGTTGTCCTGGTCGTTGCTTGAGTGCGCACCGGGCAAGAGCAGTGAGCGCGCCGCTGTAGCCTCCCGCTCGCTCATACCGGGGGACATCCGCATGAGCGCAGCTCTCAAGGAGCGCATCCTCGTCCGTACCAGGGCGGAGTTCGACCTCCCGGCCCGGCCCGCGGCGCGCGCGCTCGATGCCATGCGTTTGGACTTTGGGCTGTCCTGGCGTGACGCGACGCCCGTGAGCTCGGAGCTTGCAAGCGGTCCTGGCCTCAGTACCGTGGCGCGCAGCCTTGCGGCCCTCGTGTTGGCCCTGCTCGGTGGAATGTGGGCAGCCGCCTATAGCAGTCAGCACGTTCGCGGGCGCAGACACAAGGCACTCTCGCTGCTGACCAGTCTGTGCTTGAGTGTGCCGCTGCCGTGGCTGGCCATGCTTGCCATCGACGCGCTGGTCTACGGCAAGCCGCTGGCCCTCATGCCTTCGGGCCCCGACAGTGGAGTGCTTGGCATGCTCTTGCCGGTGCTCGTTATGGCCCTCGTGCCCGCAGCTGTGGTTTGGGGACACGCCAGCAAGGCGATGCAGGTGATCGCCCAACAACCATGGGTGGTGGCCTCGCGAGCCAAGGGCACCAGTGAGTGGCGCGTGTGGCACATCTTGATTGCTCGGTCCGCTGCGTCCCAGGTCTTGCCGCTCGCGCCCGTCTTGTTGGCCTATCTCTTGTCGGCATCCCTCATCATCGAGAGAGTCTTTGCACTCGAGGGGGCCGGCGCGATGCTGGCCCGCGCTGCCGAAGTGGGCGATGTGCCGCTGCTCATCGGCTTTGCAGGTCTGTCGGTCGCCGGAATCAGCTTGGCGAGCTCGGCGGTCGAGCTCTTTCTTCGGGCCCTGGATCCGCGCAGGAGAGAGTCGTGAAGGGGGCAGCGAAAGTCGTGCTGATCATCGCCTGCCTCCAGGCGCTCTTTGCAGATTGTCTTGCGGGCGAGCGCGCCATCGTGCTCTCGCGCGCCGGCGAGTACCATGTCATGGCCACGGCCGATGGCCCACTCGAGAAGGGCGAGTGGGCCCTGTGGCCACCCATTCGGCACGATCCCCAAAGCGTGCGCACCGGTGGACGCCTCGAGGTGCTGCACGAGCCTTCGCGTGATCACATTCTCGGCACGGACGATCGAGGTCGTGACGTCGCCAGCCGCCTCTTGCACGGAGCGCGCTTGAGTCTGATGCTGGCTATCCTGTGCGCCGCACTTGCCAGCGCGCTCGGCATGCTCGTGGCCCTGCTCTCGCTGCTTCGCGCCGAGTTGGATCTCCTTGTGCGCACGGGATGCGATGTGCTGGCCGCGCTGCCCGTGTTGCTCGTGGTCTTGATCGTGCGTGGCCTTCTTGGCAGCGAGTCCCTCCTGAGTCTGGTCCTCTTGATCTCGGTGCCCCGTGCCGCCAGCAGTGCCCGACTGGCTAGAGACGCTATGCAAGAGGCGCTGGCGATGCCCTTTTGCGAGGCCGCTCGCGCCATCGGATGCTCGCGGGCGCGCTTGCTCCTGCAACATGCGTTGCCGCAGAGTTTTTCTCAGATGCGGGTCGCCGCTGCGCTCACTGCGTCGACGGCGGTTCTCTCTGAGGTCGCGCTGAGTTTTCTTGGACTCGGTGTTCGTGGCCCGTCCTGGGGCGAGCTTTTGAGCCAGGCCCACCACAACCAGTTGGCGTATTGGCTGCTCTGGCCCGCTGGTGTGTCGTGCGCGCTCCTAGCCTGGAGCTTTGGCCGGGTCGCCGAGTAGGCCGGGCGCCGAGTAGGAGGGCCGGCCCCAAGCGGCCCTGGAGGCGCTTGTTCGTTGGCCGAGACCGCAGGCCATACTCGCGCGTTGCTAGCTGCATGGCTCCTCGCATCGCAACCACTTCCACCCTTTTGTCCCTTAGCTCGGCGGCCTTGGCCCTGGGCGGACTCTCCCTCTTGACGGCTTCTGCTTTGCTCGTCTTGCAGTCCCAGTCCCCGACAAGAGCGCAGACGCCAGCACCTGCCTGCCAGCTGGAATGTGCCTTGCCCGAGGGAGTATCGCTGCAGGAGCTGAGTGCGGCCACCGCCGACGAGCTGGCTCTGCGTAGCACTCTGTGTGCAGATCTGGCATGTAGTCGTATAAGCCGCGCGCAATACGAGACCTCACTCCGCGAGCTCGAGCTGCGTTACCTCGAGCCCCTTCCGGAACAGGTCTGGGCTAGTGAGGTTCTGGCGTCGAGCAGCGAATACACCGCTTCCAGTTGGTCTGCCGCCCAGGTACTTGGCGAGCCCAATGCCTATCCCAATGGCGGCGACAACAGCAGCGCGTGGGCAAGCCTGGCCGAGGATGACAAGTCTGAGTTCATCGAGGTGGCCGTTCCCGCCTATCGAGTGCAGGCCGTGCAGGTCTATGAGACCTACAACCCGGGGGCAATTCGCAGCATCGACATTCGCCTAGCTTCTGGCGTCGAGCGGCGCGTCTTCACGGGCGAGCCACGAGTGCGCTCGGAGCAAGCGCGTGTCGAGGAAGCCGGCTTTGCTTGCACAGACGAAAAGGTCGTGGCCGTGCGGGTCACCCTTGATAGCGCTGCCGTGCCTGGCTGGAACGAGATTGATGCGATTGCCGTGCGTCCGTGCCGCTAGCGGCGTTACTCTTGGTCTTTGATGTCCCTACCCATCATCAATCGCATCGATCGTTGGAGAGTTGCAACCCTGGTCCTGGCCATGAGCACGGGCTTGCTCCTCTATCAGCGACGCTCGCCCGCAGCCACCGAAGCAGCTGGGGGAAATGCCAATCTGCGCGAGGTCCCAGGATCCATTGCCGTCGCCCTGCGCAAGCTGCGCGGCAATGCCGCCGCCCTTGGCTTGAGTGAGGCCAGCACCCTGCGCGAACTCAAAGCGCAGAGCAATCCGCGCAAAATCATCCTGCTTTGTCGAAAGCTGGGTTTCATCGGCGGCGAAGATTCTGTGGTGGCGCTCGCTGCTCTGGCGAGGGATAGGCGACCAGGTGTCGCCGAAGCCGCTCTGACGGCCATCGGCCAGATTGGCAGTGCCAGCGCCATTCGCACGCTTCTGACCGAGGAACGTGCTGGCAGTCCACGGGATCGATTTCTGGTGCTGCGCGCGCTGGCCCAGACGGGGTCGGAAGAGGCCCGCGATCGCCTGCTCGAGATCGTCCTTGATCCGGCCGACAGCGATCGGGTCACCGCTATCCGGGAGATTCCAGAGATGGGAGGCGAGCGTGCTGTCGAGGTGCTGCGCTCGGTCATCGGCGGTGATGACTACTATGCGCGCAGGGCCGCCATTCAGTCCCTGTCCATGATGACCGAGGCATCGGCTCGCCAGGCCATGAGCGAGCTGGTCTTCTCCGATGATCTGCGAGTGCGAACTCTCGCAATCGAAAGTCTAGAGGACGTCTCCGACCCCGCGGTCCGAGCCCACTTGATGGAGGTCCTGGCGGCAGGCGATGAGCAGAGTGCAGTCGCAGCGGCTACGGCCCTTGGCAGTGCGGGTGTGCGCGAGGCGATTCCGCTGCTCGAGCAGGTGGCCATGACCGGATCGGATATGGCGCGGCGCGAAGCTGCGATCGCTCTGGGCAACATCGGTGGCCAGGACGCCAACGAGATTCTCGCCAACCTTCTAGCATCTGGCGATACCTCCGTCGTCATGTATGCGGCAAGCGCTCTGGCCGAATCCGGCGATGAGCACGCCAGAGAAATTCTGATTGGCAATTTGAGTGCGCGCGGAGCGGGCAGGGGGGCGGCTCTCAATGCGCTTACCTACATGCGTGGTCCCGACGTCGAGGCCGTGATGGTGCAGGCGGCATCGAGTGGCAACGCTGAGGAGCGGCAAACCGCCATGCGATACTTGATGGACGTGGCGAGCCCCGATGGACGCGCGCTGGTCATCGCCGCCGCCAGCACGGGTAATGAGAGTGACAGCCGCTGGGCCATCGACGTGCTCTCGGAGTCAGGGCACCCGGAGGCGAGCGAGGCCCTGCTCGCGATTGCAAGGGAGGGCAGCGGAGCGACCCAGATGGAGGCCCTTGGCGCCTTGATGAAATCCGGTAAGAGCG
>JAHEAK010000104.1 GCA_024642805.1 Kofleriaceae bacterium
GGCTCTGGACCTGCTCGGCGCCGTCCCACTCGACGATGCCATCGTGTCCTCCACCAACAAGGGCGTGCCCGCCACGCTCGAGGGCATCTCGCCCGCCGCCAAGGCTTACGAAGTCATCGCTCGTCGTCTCAATGGCGAGGTGATCGACGACATGCCAGTTAATCCCGGATTCTTCGCTCGCATTGGTCGCGCGATTGGTCTTTCTTCTGCAGCGTAAGAGGTACTGGCAAATGCAGCATCTTTGGAATGACATAAAGACCCTGTTCGCAGGAAATCGCACCAGCAAGGACGTCGCGAAAGGGCGCCTGCACCTGGTGCTAGCCCACGATCGCACCGGCCTCGACGGTTCAAAGCTTCAGGAAATGCGCGACGAGATCACTGCAGTGATCGCGAAGTACGTCGAGATTGATCCTGAAGCGGTCGACATTCACGTCGAGCGCGTCTCGCGCGAGAACACCGAGTTGCGCGTGTCTAGCCCCGTGCGCAACCGCAAAGTCCTGTCCTAATCTCAAGGGTCCACGTACCGGGGGGGCGTGGACCCACCTACAATCGGAAGTCGAACTCCGATTGCGCTCGCTGCTCGGCGAGCGCGCGCGCGACCAGTCCGAAACTGAGTCGTGCGTTGATCTCGGAGCGGGCCTGCAAACGCAAGTTGCCGGCCGCATCGTGGTAGGTGAAGGCGTCGATGCCAAAGGGACCGCGATAGCCGGCCGCGTGCAGGGCGTGGCCTGCGCTCTCGGCGCTGCCCTGCACGGCGCGCGCAAAGCTGGCTCCCAGCGCGGCCATGGTTTCCCTGTCGGCGATGCGCACGCCTCGAAAGACGCCGGTGCCATCGCTGTGCAGCTGATGGGGCGCGAAGATTCGCAGCTCCGAGCGCGCCTCGTAGGCCAGGCCGGTGCAGCCGTAGTCGGCGACCCGTGGCATCCACGGCTCGACCAGCAGTTGCCGATAGCGGCTGATCAGGCGGCCGACACGCACGCGCTCCTCGCCATCGAGAATGCGGCCACGCCGACGTACTCGCTCACGACCGGACGCCGAAAATGGTGCCTTGGCAACCCAGGAATCCCCGGGGCCTAGGGTGGAAGTCTTCAAGTAATGGTCGAAGTCTTCCAGGCTGCCAATGGCGCGCAGCTCTGGCAGGGAAAACTCGGGATCCCGCACAAGCTTTGCGGCAAAGAAACGATCGTTGCACTTGGCGGCGCTCTCGCCCTTGGCTCGCAAATGCCAGAGCGCCTCTTGCCAGCGCCCGAGGCTCGCGCTCGTCTCGAGCGAGCGTTCGCTCTCGGGCATGCCCATCATTTGTCCCCAGGCGAGTAGCTCTTCGCCGGGCGTCCACGCGTGCGGTGCCTCCACCAAGGTCGAGACCTCGTCGCTGCCTCGTGAGAACACCGAGAGGAGTTGGCCCGAGCGAGCAAGAGCCTGACGCACGGCCAAGGGCAGCTCTTTGTGAGGGCCGGGCGTGAGTCGCTTGGCCCAGTGCAGCTCGCAATCGAGGTTGGCGAGGATTCGTCCCATGGCGGCGACTAGCGCGTAAGGCCATTGGGGCGCGTGGCGGTGGCCTGGGCGAGATTATCGATGAACTCCTCGTCGAAGCCAGCCTGCTGGCGGGCCTGACGATCGAGCTCGATTCCCCGGGCGCGCGCCGGGGACAGTGGAAACTGCAGGGTGTCGGCGAAGGTCTGCCAGCTGGACTTGTCGCTCGGCTTCCAGCGCTGCAGCCAGCGCCAGGCAAAGGCCACGTGTCGAACCTCGTCGCTATGCACCTTGTCGATGGCGAGCGCGGTCTCTTCGTCGCCGACCTTGCGCGCCGCCTCCGCGTAGGCCTGGGCAAAATCTAGATTGGCGTTTTCGAAGGTCAGGCCCATGACACACACGAAGTCCAGGGGCGTCTTGACGTCCTCGATGCGGTGCCAGAAGTGTCCCGTCACCCCGTAGTCACCGAAATTACCGCCGTGCGCGATCAGGCGATCGATGTAGAGCTGGCAGTGCTCTTGCTCCTCGACGAGGATTTGCAGGATGCCGCGCCGAAAGCTGGCGGGCAGATCCGGAAAGGCTAGCAGCATCCAGGCGAAAAGCTCGGTGGCCTGCAGCTCGTGATTGGCCAGTGCGTGCAAGATGCGCCGCCGCTGGGAGATGTCCTGCATGCCACTGAGCGGCGGCACCTTGACCGCGCGCGCCTCGCGAATAGCCAGGTTGTCTGGACGACGAGGAGCCGCGATGCGCCAGGGCTCACCGGGGGCATCGTCACTGATGTCGCCCGGAGGCGGCCGGAGCTTGCCCGCAAGATCGCTCGCAAAGACGATCGACTCGGCGTAGTCCCGTAGCTCCATGCCCCGAACCTAGCGCCGTCGGCGGGCCAGAGCGAGCATAAGCAGAGCCAGAAGCCAGTTCGCCGAGGATGCTACCGAGGCCACGCTACAGCCACCATCCTGCTTGTAGCCGGGCCAGCACACCGAGCGATCGCCTGTGTCGAGGCAACCGAATCCGCTCGGGCAACCGCCCAGGCCCTGGCCACAGGTCTCGGTGCAATAGCTACCCTCACTGGAGTGGCCGCAATCTCCTGAAATGCACTGCAAGCCATCGGTGCAGCTTTGCCCAAGGCCGCCCTCGACCTCTGGACCAGGCACGCAACGGCCGGCAACGCACACCTCGAGAGACGCGCAGTTGCTGCTCTTGCGACAGGGCTCGCCCTGAACGACCTCGATGCTGGCACTTGCGCTGTAGTCGTAGTTGTCAAAGGCGGTCACCTCGACCTGCATGCGTCCATCGCTAAGCTCGGGCACATTGAAGATGAAAGGCTCGCTCTCCGCGGTTCCGACCAGCTGATGATTGACGCGCAACTCGACGCGATCCACGCGCAGATCGTCGACGGCATCGACGCGCACGATGAAACCCAATTCCACCTGCGCGCCGTCAGCGGGTGAAGTGATGGCGACGCTAGGGGGTGTTGGGATGCCCGCGCCAAAGTGCTCGAGCAGGTAGGCGTAAGAGTTTTGCTTAGGGCCGTTGCACTGGCAGGCACGAGCCTGGTACTCGCCGCAGGGCGCGTCCTGGTTTTGGAAGCGCTTGAGCGGATCACAGCTGTTGAGGTAGGTCATCGGATCCGAGCAGAGCAGCTCGTGATCCAGTCCGAAGGCGTGAGCGCTCTCCTGGGCAATGGTCCAACAGGTCTGCGCGATGTCGTTGCCGATGAAGGTTGAGAAGGTATAGGTGATGGCGTTGTTGATGGTCTCGCCGCACACGTAGGGGGCAACGCCGCCGACGCCCATGGGCATGCCGATTTGCTCGGGCGAGCCGGCCACGATCGCCTCGAAGTGATCGGCGGGGCTGGGATCCTCGTCGGTGATGATGATGTCGAAGGGGGCGTAGGTATCGCGCACGCAGTCGACGATGGCCTGCCACTCTTCATCGCTGCCCGTGAAGGCATCCAGGTGCCCGGTGCTGGTGATGATGCTGCTCGTGTTGTCGATGGAGCTATCGTCACCGGGCGTGATGTCACAACCGCTGCCGAAACAGCCGTTGAGGTAGATGATGTTGGAGCTGTGAGACTCAGCGCTACCAGGCGAGCGCAGATGCACGCGACTGAGATCCGCGGGCAGGTAGCTGCCGCGGGCAGGCTCGGCATGAGCGGCTGGGGCCCATGCCAGGGCAGCTGCAACCAGGGTTGCGCCAAGGAGCTGAAGCCGCCAATGGAGTTTCATGGCCACGCTGTCTCCTTGGTACATGTCTTAGATGATGCGGCGTCGGCGTAGGAAGACGAGACCAAAGCCGACCAATAAGAGGGATGCAATGCCGCCTTTGGGGTCGGCCGAGTTACAGCCGCAGCCGCCTGTGTCCTCGCTGACTCCTGGCCAACAGACGCCAGACGAACCGGCTTTCAAGCAGCCGAAGTCTTTGGGGCACTGGCCCTTGTTGAGCTCACAGGTATCGGTGCACACGCCGACGCCGTCATTGTCCTTGCCGCAGATGTTGGAAAGACAGGCGCTATCGCTGTCGCAGCTGGCACCGAAGCCACCCTCGGTCGTAGCGTCAGCCACGCAGAAGGCCTTGTAGCAGACCCGACCCGAAGGGCACTCGCCCGTCGAACAGCTCGAGCCGACGTTGATCTCGGCGGTGCTGGTGCCCTCGTAGCCGCGCACGTCGGTCGCCTTGACCTCAAGGGTGGTGTAGCCATCGAGGCCGGGAGGAGCGTTGAAGATGAAGGGGGCCGAAGTAGCGGTTCCAAGCGAGGTACCGTTGACGAAGACCTCCATGCGCTCGACGCCGTAGTAGTACTTGCCGGCGCTGACCTCGATGACGAAATTGGGGCTCACATTGCTGTTGGGGGCGGGGCGCAGGAATTCGACCTTGGGACCGGGGTTGGCGCCGACGCCGAACTCGTCTTTGAGCATGCGGTGCGAGTTTTGGTTGGCTTGGCCGCAGTCACAGCCGCGCGCCTGATACTCGCCGCAAGGGGCGTTCTCGTCCTGAAACCACTTGTAGCCGCAGGGCTGCAAATAGGTCATGGGATCAGTGCACAGGAACTCGTGCTCAAGGCCAAAGGCGTGCGCCGTCTCTTGGCCGACGGTCTCGCAGATGCCGTCGATGCCGTCGGCGTAGAAGCTCGAGTTGGCGAAGCTGAAGGTGATGGCGTTGTTGATGACGCCGCAGCTAAATGGCGCAATGCCACCGACACCCGCTTGCTCGCCGATCTCGTTGGCCTTGCCGGCGACGATCGCCTCAAAGTGCTCTACGTCTGGGCCGGGGTCGACGTCAGTGATGACGACATCGTAGGGGTCGTACATCGCGGTTACGCAGGCTACGAGTTCTTCCCACTGGGCGTCGCCCTTGTTCCACGGCGTGATCTGAGCGGTGCCGCCCCGAACCAGGAAGGAGGTGTTGGTGCGCGAGTCGCCGAAGCCGCCGCTGCTACCGATCGAGCAACCGCCAAGGCAGCGGTTCAGATAGATGATCTTGCTGCTGTGGGCCTGGCTGCTTGGGTCACCCGACACGCTGTCGAACATGTCCGGATCGACCCAGCGATAGCCGGTGATTGGACGGTCCATGCGCCACTGTGGGTCGACGGCGTCGCTGGTATTGGCGTCCTCTGCCCAGGCGCTTGGCGAGGCCAGGGCTCCAAGCGCAACGAGAGAGGAAAAGGCGATCGAGACAACGGCACTTCGCATCGGCCCCTTCATACCGAATTCCTGGCAGACGACGCACCTGCAAAGACTCTCAGCTGCTGACTTTTATCTCAGGAGAGACTCGGTCGGACCGACGTGGGTGCAATTAAATCAGTATATTAGAGCGGGCTTGCACCTGCTCACAGGGTACTGATGCGCCGGGTCGCAGATCGCATCCGGCCGACAAACAAGGCGCTACAGACCCGTGACGGCGACGACCACGAAGGCCACATAGGCGCTGACCAGCAGGACGCCCTCGACGCGGCTGAGGCGGCGTTCCTTGTGCATGATGGCCACGCCGAAGATGGTCATGCCGAGCATGAAGCCAAGGTCGGTGAGCATGTCCGAGAAGGTAGCTGGCAAGGGCCGGATGGTGCCCGAGGCGCCCAGGACCAAAAAGACGTTGAAGATGTTGGAGCCGACCACGTTGCCGATGGCCAGGGCCGAGTGCCCGCGCAGGGCCGCCACCAGGCTCGCAGCCAACTCGGGCAGGGAGGTGCCGAAAGCCACGATGGTGAGGCCGACCATGCGATCACTCATGCCCAGATCGAGCGCCACCCCTTTGGCGCCGCGCACGAAGAGCTCACCGCCGCCGATGAGCAGAGCCAGGCCAACCACGCCAATGACGATGAGGCGTGCGACGCCCTCACCGGCAGGAGCGCCCGCTGCCTCGGCCGCCGACTCGAGCTCCTCTGCCGAGGGCGCGTTCTCCGACTTAGCGCTGCTGAAGGTGACGATGGTGTAGACCGTTGCCATAGCGAAGAGGATGAGCGATTCCAATCGGCTCACGCCGCCGGCGTAGAGCATGATCGGCAACACGATCACCGAAGCGAGCAAGACGGGCAGGTCTCGGCGAATCAAAGTGGGATCTACGGAGGGCGGAGCGATCAAGATGGTCACGCCCAGGATCAGACCGAGGTTGGCGATACAGGATCCGATGACGTTGCCGAAGACGAGCGGACTGGAGCCACCGAGGTTGGCGGAGATGCTCACCGCCAGCTCTGGAGCACTGGTGCCGTAGGCCACCACGGTGAGCCCGATGATGATTTCGCGAAGACCGAGAGTTCGCGCCAGGCCAGCAGCGCCCTTGACCAGCCACTCGGCTCCCAGGTACAGGACCAGACCGCCGAGGCAGACCAGGCCAATGTTGCTCAGCATGTCCATGGCTAGAGCCTCGCTGGCAGGGAGGCCGTGGAGGAATTGCCACCTTGAAGGCCGCTAGACATTCGCCACCTTGCTCGCTTCGACAGCTTCGATGCGCCGCTCAAGCATCGCGAGCAGAAAGACGACCGCACCACCAGCCAACGCCGCGAGCACGACGAAGGCAATGTGTTCGCCTGGCGCCGCATTGGTGAGCTGTGACGTTTTCATGTCGTAGCTATCTTTCCACGGCCACAGCGCTCGCAGCGATCCGGCCATGAGCCCGGTAAGGGTTGCCATGGTCAAGTTGTGGTGACGGGCAAGCACGTAGCGCAAGGCGGGTACGAAGCTGATGACGCCAGCGACGATGCCAAGCAGGAACACGCCAAAGGTGACCAGGTCCTTGTCATGGAGCGCGTTGACCACTGCCTGGTACTGGCCGAGGATAACCAGCAAGAGCGAGCCACTCACGCCCGGCAAGATCATCACGCTGATGGCAGCGGCACCGCCCAGGAAGAGCATCCACTTTTCAGGAGCCGCTGAGGCGTGGGGCAGGCCAGCGAAGACAGCAGCGGCCGCGCAGCCCAAGAGAGCCAAGAGGTAGTGCAGGCTGCCGGTGTTCTCGATGTGGCGCCAGGGTTCGCGAATACTGACCAGCACGAGCCCGAAGAAGAAGGCGTAGCAATAGGGAGCCGATTCGGGTCTGATCATCAGGCCAGGGCTTTCGCTCTTGCCGACGAGAAGCTTGGTGACCAGCAGGTACGCGATGGCGATGCCGAGGCCGAGTGGTAGCAAGAAGCGCAGTGCTCGCCAGAGCGGTGTGCGATCACAGCCGGGTCGCAGATAGAAAGGCGCGCGCACGACCGTGTTGAGCGATTCCACGAAGCGATCGTAGATGCCGAGGATGAGGGCGATGGTGCCACCGGAGACGCCGGGAATCGCGTCGGCACCACCCATCAGCAGGCCCGAGACCACGCTCAAGTGAGCGGGCATTTCGTGGGCGGCAGGGGCAGACTCGGACTCGTTACGATCGTTCGTTGAACTCATTGTTACTTTGCACTCTGCCTGGCCAGGGAGGTGGCATCGCGTACCAGCTGGTCGATGCGCTCGATGTCGTCAGAGTTGTAGTAGCCGCGAATTCTACCCTTGCCGTCGAAGAGGACGAAATGTACGCCATGCACAATATCAGGAACCTCACCCTCGCTCGCTCCCTGGTCTGGCATGGCGATCTTCAGCGCGCCCTCGACGGTGTCGCGAACCAGCTTCGGGTCGCCAGTTAAGAAGTGCCAGCGCGCCGGGTCGGCCTGGTAATGCGAGGCGTACTCGGTCAATCGCTCTGGCGTGTCGTACGCGGGATCGACGGAGAAGGAGAGTAACTCGATGGAGGCAGGTGTGCGCTCACCGATGCGCTGCATCTTCATGCTGAACACGGGGCATACGGTGGGGCAGCGGGTAAAGATGAAGTTGGCGATGCTGACTTTGCCGAGCATGCTCTCACGGGTGAAGGGCTTGTTCTCCTGGGTGGTGAGCGAGAAGTCGGGAATGGCTCCGAGCACCTTGAGAGGCGGGGCTGCGCTTTCCTTGCAGGAGCCAAGGAGCAGGGCCCCGCAAAGCAGCACGCCGCAAAGCAGCACGGTCGATGCGTAGGTCGCCGCCTTCTGGCCAGCTCGGAAGGCGGCGAGGCAGTGACCGGCGCCGCCAGGCGAGGACGCTTCCATCACCCTGGTTTGGACGTGGCCCGACACGGTGCCAATCTAGTGAGTGCCAGCGCATTTTGCAAGAATCGCGGTCCGCCCTCACACCAGATGCCAAGAGCCGTTGCTGCCGCCGCTCGCTGTTTTTTCAGGACAAACGATCTAAGCTGGGCCCTCATGGCCATCGCGTCGGATCCAGCGGAGTTGGCTCAGGAACGACGACGCGAGCAGATTGCGCTAGTGGGCGCATGGCTCTTCGTGCTTTCCGACACGGTAGCTCTGGTGGCCCTCATCGCCACCATGTTGGTCTTGGGCGGCACCTGGCATGGTGATAGCGCAGCTCCGGCGATGCTCGGTGGCCTGGCGACGATGGCTTGCACCTCGCTTTGTTTGCAGCTGGCCAAGAAGCGACGCTCCAAAACCTACGCTCGCCTCGGGCTGGCTCTGGTGGTCGCCTTTTTGATCCTGCAACTCGCCTTCTGGATGCCCCTGCTAGCCGCCGGCGCTGCCAACCTCGATGAGGGAGCCGAGCGTGTGCTCGTCATGGTCGCGTTTGCAGTCAGCCACGCCCTGGTCCTGGCGAGTCTGCTCGCGATCGGCGTCTTCCGGCGCCGCACGCCCTCCGCTGGTCTCTGTGTCTTCTGCCACTACCTCACCTTGGTCTGGCTGGTAGTGGTCGCGCTCTACCTCGGGGCTTGGGCCTAAGCAGATGCACACTTCTGTGTTTCTAACCAAGCTGGCGTGCACGACCTGCAGTCTGGATCCCGGCGCCAGTTCGCAACGTCTGATGGTCCTGGCTCTGATTGTGACCCCGCTCGTGGTTCTTGCTTTCGGCTTCGTGATCTTGCGGCGCATCGTGCGTGGCCTGCGCGAGGAGGGCGACGCTTGAGTGGGCCACTAGCGCTCGCCCTCGGCCTACCTGCGGATGCGTCGACGCAGGGCTGGCGCATCGATGGCATCTTGCACGGCGCGCACTGGGCCGCTGGCGGTCTTGCGTTGCTGGTAGGTCTCTGGTTGCTAGTCATCCTGGTGCGAGACCGCCGTAGTGGGCGCTCGCGCTTCACCCATGGCACCAGCGCTCGCGAGCGCGCGGTGCCGCTGGCGATGGCGGCCTTCATGCTTCTGGCGGTGGATGGCTATCTCCTGCGACGCTCGCATCTCGATGTGCGCGACCACCTGCTTGCGGTCGACGATGTGATTGCTCATCAAGCGCATCTGCGTGTCCAGATCGGGGCTCGTCAGTGGGCCTGGGAGTTCCGCTATGCAGGGGCGGACGAGCGCTTCGGCACCGAGGACGACTTCTACTCGACCAACACCCTTGTGGTTCCGCTCGGGCTTCCGGTCGTCTATCAACTCAGCGCGCTGGACCTCGTCCACTCCTTCTATCTCCCCAACTTTCGCGTCAAGCAAGACGCCATTCCTGGGCGAGTGGTGCGCGGCTGGTTTGCCGCCAAGAAGACGGGGCAGTTCGAAATTGCCTGTGCGCAGTACTGCGGGACCAATCACTTTCAGATGGCCGGCGTGGTGGAGGTCTTGCCAGCGGGGGCCTTTGCCGATTGGAGCGCGGAGATGTCTGCAGACGCGCTGCGCATGCATGCGGAAGTGGAACGAGCCAAGCGGGAAGAAGCAGGCGTGTCGGAACTGTCGGGCGACCTGGTGCCGCGCTTTACCTGGGCCTGGAGTGCGGAGGAAGGTCCATGAAGCGTCTGCTAGGACTGCTCGTGAGCTCCGATCACAAGCGCATCGCCAAGATCTATCTGTTTTCCGGCTTGGCCTTCTTGCTGCTGGGTGGTCTCTTGGCCATGGTCATGCGCTGGCAGTGGGCGCGGCCTGGCGCTGCCGTGCCGCTGGTGGGCAAGCTGCTCTTTTCCGAGAGTGGCGGGGCGGTGACGCCGGCCAGCTACACGGGACTCTTTACCAGTCATGGGCTCATCATGGTGTTCTTCGCCATGACGCCGATGCTAATCGGTGCATTCGGATATTTTCTTATTCCTCTGCTCATTGGTGCCCGCAATATGGCATTCCCGCGCTTGTCGGTGCTGAGCCTCTGGCTGACCCTGCTGGCGCAGGCAATGGTGCTGGCCTCGATCTGCATGCCGGAGGCGCCGTCCTCAGGTTGGACGATGTACGCGCCGCTCAGCACCGGCGTCGCGAGCCCTGGCCAGGGACAGACCTGGATGATGATGGCGATCGTGGTCATTGGCGTGGCCAACATCGTCGCCGCTATCAACTTCATCACCACCGTCCTGACCATGCGCGCCAAAGGGATGAGCTTCTTTCGCATGCCGCTCACGGTGTGGGGCTTCTTCTTCACGGCCATCCTCAACGCGCTCTTCGTGCCGGTGTTGGTCGTCGCTGCTCTTTTGCTCTTCATGGATCGCTGCGCAGGCACCCACTTCTTTGCGCCCTCCTTGGGCGATCCTGTGCTCTATCAGCACCTCTTCTGGCTCTTTGGTCACCCTGAGGTCTACATCTTGATCTTGCCGGTGTGGGGCATCCTCGGTGATCTGCTGAGCTACTTCGCGCGCAAGCCGGCCTATTGGTATCGCGGCAGCGTCTACGCGATGGCTGCAGTGACCTGCATGTCAGGCATGGTCTACGGCCATCACCTCTATCAGAGCGGTCTCGGTCCTATGGTTGGCGCTTCCTTCGAGGCTCTCACGCTTGCTATCTCGGTTCCCGCCGTCGTGCTCTTTGCCAACTGGATGTGCACGCTGTGGCGCGGCAGTCTGCGCTTCGAGCTACCCATGCTCTTTGCCCTTGGCACGCTCACGGTCTTTGCGGCGGGCGGCTTGACGGGCCTGTACCTGGGAGCCATGAGCGCCGACATCTATCTGCACGACTCGCTCTGGGTGGTAGGTCATTTCCATCTCATCATGTCGGCGGCCACGCTCATGGGCAGCTTCGCCGCTATCTACTTCTGGTTTCCAAAAATCTTCGGAAAGCGGCTCAACGAGCGCCTCGGCCAGATGCACTTTGCGGGCACGCTGGTGTTGGCCTTTACCACCTTCGGCGGTCTCTTGTTGGCCGGCTATTCGGGGCAGGGGCGACGCCTCTTCGATCCCTTTCAATACCAGTTCCTCGTCCATCTGCGCACGATCAACCGCTACACCAGTTACTCGGCCTTTCTGCTGGGTGGCTTTCAACTGATCTTCGTTGGCAACCTCGTGTGGAGCCTGTGGCGCGGACGTGCAGCAACAGACAACCCCTTCCAGGTGCCCTCCCTGGAGTGGACGACCTCCTCGCCGCCGCCCATGCACAACTACGAGCGCGAACCCGTCGTACTGCGTGGACCGCATGAGCTAGGGAATGGTCCCGAGCTTGTGGCAGCCGGCAAGGATTGGCTTGGGCAAAGCGAGGAAGGCACGTGAACAGGGCCGTGCTATTG
>JAHEAK010000105.1 GCA_024642805.1 Kofleriaceae bacterium
CGCGCCGCCACAATAGAAAGCCAGCGATCGCAAGGCGGTGCGCCGTGTGGCCATGGGACGACCGGTGGTGTAGAGGTTCTCGGCTTCGTCGATCAAGACCACCGGGCCGCGGATGTCTTCGCGACTGGCCAGGAGCGCGTGCATGAGCATGATGCGGCGATAAGCGTCGCGCCGATAGTTGGCGTCGCCTGGGCGCTTCTCGAGATCGAAGCCGGCCAGATAGTTTTCGAGGATGGGGCCGGGCGAGCGCTTGCCCTTGCTGATGCGCAGGGCCTTGCTGGCGGCCTGGGCGACATCGCCATCACCTGCGCTAAGAGCTTCGAGGTCGGCGCGCAGTGCTGCGATGCTCTCGTCGTTGGACGTCCAGCGGCGCAGCATGGTGAGTGCGCTTGGCGTTCCTTCGCGTGGCATCTGTGAGTGCTCGAAGAAGCGCGAGACGTGGCGAGCGGGATTGCCCAGATCGAGGCTGGTGCGCTCGAGATTGAGCCAGAAGACCGGGCGACCATCCTGCAAGGCGCGCTCGGCCAGGTGCAGCATCAGGTGCGTCTTGCCACTGCCGTAGTCGCCGACCATCACCGAAAAGAAACGCCCGCCCTTGGCTACCAGACTGAAGAGCTTGGCGATGGTCCTATCGAGTCGCTCCTGGCCGACTGAGAGCTCGGTGATGGCGCGTGCCGGCGGCACACCTTCGGCGATGCGGATGAGGTTGGCCAGAGCGCCGGCATCGAGAGCGGCTTGCGCTTTGCGGGTCTTGGCCTTGGGCGCTTTGCCCTCGCTAGCAACCAGGCTGGTCCACGAGCGATGTGGGCCAGGCGGCATGGCCTCGGAAGGCACGGCCAGGCGCATCTCCAGAGGGGCCAGCGACTGCAGGGATTTTTTGCCGAAGAAGAACTCGTCTTGCCCGGTCAGGACGACGCGCGTGCTGGTGGCTTCGCCGCCGAGGCCGTCGAAGTTATCGACCAGTTCGCGCAAGATGGTATAGGCGCGCTCGCGCTGGCGTGGGGTTCGCTTGGCCAGGCTCTCGCCCTCGGATAAGAAAATCACCAATCCGCGATAGCCGAGCACTCTGACGATGCGCGTGAACTCGGCGAGTGCGCGCTGTGCGCTTCGCTCACTCAAGGCTCGGCGCACTTGCGGATTGCGATACTTCTTTGCCGGCGAGCTGCCATCTAGCCAGGCTTGAAAGGCCCGTCGCTCGGCTGGCGCCTCCGGATCGTCATTGCCGAGGTAGGAGGCACAGAGGGCGGAGAGATCGCCAGTGGCTCCGCCCCAGGCTGCCGCTTCGAGAAACCTCTCGGCACTCTTGCTGCCGTGGCGATCGTAGAAGCGCTCGAGGGTCCACAATAGATCGTGGGCCTTGGACTCGCCAGGCGCGACCAGCGATCCGAGGATGTCTCGCACCATCGCCTCGGGCGACTCCAAGCCGTGCTCGCGCAGGGAGACGGTAGCGCTGATGAAACCCGACTCCCGCGCTTGCTCGGCCATGGCCCGGATAAGCTTCTGTTCCGCCGCCTGATCGGGACAGTGGATGAGTGAGACGCTCGAGGCCCGACTTTGGTCGAGGTCGGCGAGCGCCTGAGACAAACGGGCTAGCTCATCTTCGATGCGGGTAGCCGACCGAAGCTCTTGGGGCGAGGTGGCAGTCGTGGACGAGTGCATGTCGGGAGTATAGGTCCCACTGGGAGATTCTTCACAGGAAGGGGCAGGCCGGGAATCCAATAGTAATTTCACCTAGCTGGCGCTGGTTCATTTTTCCGGAGGCCAGACGGATGGTGAGTGCCGCCGCGCCTCCCTTGTCGGCGCCGGGCCTTGGCCACAGGCCCCTGGGCCTCGTACAGTGCCGCCATGATGTACAGGCACTTGCGTTGGACTCGACAGCTACGACCGCTCTTCTTGGCTTCCACTCGGGCGATGCGGCCTGAGTTGGCGCCTGGCTTGACGCCTGGGTTGGCGCCTGGCTTGACATTGGTGGTGGCGCTGGCACTTGCGTCGGGGACTTCGTGCTCCAAGAAAGAAGCAGCGGACAACGCCGATAAGAATAACTCTGATAACTCCGCTGCGACGACGAGTGCACAGGCAAACGCCGCTGGCACCAGCGGCGACGCGGGCGGCGAGCAAGCCTGCACCGAGGCCGGGCCTGCGTGTTTGCCCAAGATCGACCTGAAAGACGCAACAGGCAAGCTTTGGACTCCGAGCGATCTGGCCGGCAAGGTGGTGGTCATCAACTTTTGGGCGACATGGTGTGCCCCCTGTCAGGCCGAGGTTCCGGACCTCGCGCGCATTCAAGATGTCTACAAGGACCGGGGTGTGATGGTCTTTGGCATGTTGGCCGAGCAACCCGTCAACGAGCCAGCGCTACAGGCCTTCCAAGAAAAGTTCGGACTCACCTATCCGGTCATTCCGGTGACCAAGACCATCTTCGAGTCCTTTGGCCAGCCGCGGGCCATGCCGACAAGCTTCGTCTATTCGCGTAGCGGGCACCTGAAGTTCACCACGCCAGGGGCCGTGGATGCCGCCACTCTCGAGCAAGCCTTTGAGGGGCTGCTTTAGAACCGGCGTGTGCTAGCCAGCCCGCATCCGGCGTGCGCGGACCCTGACATCTGTGTCCGGTTTTGCAGGCGGACGGCAAAGCGCCAGTGCCAAGCTGTCCGGCTGGTGCATATATCCAGTTGATATTGCAGCGGTTTAGGTGGCCCGTCCTCTGCAAAAGAGCAGGGGGTGAGACTTCTTCGCCAACCATGGATTCGGCCCTGGGCACAGCCCCGGGACCGTGACTCTGCCTTTCGACCCATCCGCAGCCTGAGCCATCCGCTCTGGCTTGGCGCTCTCGTGTTGCTCGTGCTCAACGATCACCTGCTCAAGGGTGCCTCGCTGCCCGGCTGGCTGGGTGGCGCGCACGTGCCCGCCTGGTTGACCGGCAAGCTCAGTGACTTCGTAGGACCCGTGGTGGCCGCCGCTCTCCTGGCTGTTGTGCTCGCTGTGCGCACGCGACGCGGCTGGCTGCTCGCGCACCTCGCCACCGCCACGGGCTTTGCCGCCATCAACCTTTCGCCCTGGCTGGCTCGATGGATCGAGGCCTGGACCGCGAGCACACCCATGCCCTGGATCATCACCGTCGATCCAAGCGATGTGATCGGCCTTATCGCGCTGCCTCTTTCCTACGTGATCCTCGGGCACGCCAGTGCACGGCAGGCACGCGCCACCAAGCTCTGGCGCCCACTGGCACGGGGCATCGCTATTCCCGTCTCTGCGCTGGCCTGCATGGCAACCAGTGCCCCCGCGGAACCTCTTGAGCCATCGCCGCCATCCTTCCCCGATGCGTTTGGCGCGGTGGCGCTCGGCAACGCCACCGATCAGGATCGCCTCATTCGCGTGCGGCCCCTTCGCGAGAGCGTCGTCGTCGATTGCCCGACCATGCTCGCCGACCCCTCGCACACACTGCCTCGCGAGCTCTTCGCATCCGCAACCACCTGGTCCCTGGAGGCCGGCCGTGCCTTGCCACTAGCCAACTCGAGCCGCATGTGCACCGCCTACCTGGTGGAGAGCGAGGGCATGCCGTCGATGATTCTGGCCTGGTATCGCTTCAACTTCGAGGACACCTGGATACCAAGCACGACGGCGCTTCCCAATCGCAGCCTGGCGCTCCTGCAAGAGGTCAACGGCGATTGGCTCAGTCTGGTCCATGAGACCGCTTCCTTCTTGCGCCCAGCGGAGCCAACGTCGGGGCAATGCCTCGTGGCCGATGCCGGCTCGGGCCTCGATTGGTCAGATAGTGCTATCGGGCTTCGCGAGATCACCGACATCAAGAGCGCTCCTAACGACTGTTACGAGTTCCGCTTTGCAAGCGGCAGCGACCAGGTCATATGTGTGCCCATCGAGCCACCCTTTGCGATCGGCGAGCAGGTTCAGGTCACCCAGGCCGCCTTGGTTGGCGCCGACTTGCGCGAGGCCGACACCCTCGAAGTGCGCAGCGCGACTACCTCGATGCTGATTGCGCGCGGCAACCTCCTGCCACCGGGGACGTCACGAGTGGAAGCGCTCGAAGGCTGCCCGGTGCAGCACGACGAGTGCAATAGCTCGGTGCGACAAGCGCGGCTTTTGCTCGAAGACTCCGGCGAGGTCTTCGCCACGGCCGGGCAGTCAGTGGAATTGCCTAGCGGTGAAGAGCTGCACCTGGTGCGCGTGCAACAGATGCCGGCCCACGATCTCGAATGCGCGCCCGCTGCCACCTCCCTCGACTATCTCGAATACCTACTCATCCAAGACATCACGGAGGCGCCATGAAATCACATCAACGAACGACAGCTCTGCTTTCTAGTGGCCTTCTTTCGTGCGCTCTGGCGCTCGGGGCCTGCGCCAGCAACGACGGCGCCAGCAGCTATCCAGGCCAGGATCCCTCGACCGGAGCCACAGGCGTCGGGCAGGGCGGCGCGCAGGACTTCGGTCTCTTTCGGCAGATCTTGGAGAATGGAGAAGTCCCCGCGCCAAGCACTCTCGATGCCATGGGCTTCTTTGCGGAGCACAAGCTCGACTATCCCCTGCCCGAGTGCGAGGGAGATCTTTGTATGCACGGCCTGCTCGGTGCGATGGGCAACATGATCAGCGGCAACGACTGCACGATCATGCAGCTGGGCATGAACTCGCCGATTCAGATCGATCCCGACAATCGCCCGCCGATGCATCTGGTGCTTGCCATCGACGTCTCCGGTTCGATGGCAGGTCAACCCATGGCCTTTCTGCGCCAGGGTCTCGACGCCATGCTCGGCGAGCTGGGCGCAGAGGACACGGTTTCTCTGGTTACCTACTCCTTCGCAGCCAGCACGGTGTTCGAGGCGCTGCCCATCAGTGAGCTCGCGACCATGCGTGAGACCTTTGCTGGCTTGAGCGCTGGCGGCGGCACCAACCTCTATGACGGACTGTCGACGGCCTTGCGCATCGCGGCCGATCACCAGAGCCCGGCCATCCAGAACCGAGTGATCTTCCTCTCCGATGGTCAGGCGACGGCTGGACTCACCAGCCCGAGCAAGATCCGCTCGCTCGCCGAATCCTACGCGCGCCTTGGCATCGCTATCACCACCATCGGTGTCGGCGAGAGTTTCGACCTCGAGGTCATGCGCGGTCTAGGCGAGGTCGGCGCGGGCAACTTCTACTTTCTCTCAGATCCGGCTGATGTAGTCGAGGTCTTCACCGATGAGGTCAAGACCTTCCTCAGGCCCATTGCGCTGGATGTGCAGATCGACGTCAGTCTGGCTCCTTCCTATACCCTGCGTGCTGGCTACGGCGTGCGCGAATGGCATCGCAGCCCCACGGGCGCGAGCATTCGCATCCCCGCCCTTTACCTTGCCGGTCGCACTAGCGCCGATGACCCGATAGAAGAGGGACGTCGCGGAGGTGGTGGCGCCATCATCTTCGAGCTGGTTGCTGGCATCGGCGATGCGGGATCCGGCGAGGTCGGTTCGGCCACGATTTCCTACACCGATCCGAGCACGGGCGAGCCGCGATCGCAGAGGATTGATCTAGCGGCCCCGCACTTGCCCGGTCACACCCCTGCCGAGGGCTACTTCAGCGATGCCACGGTCGAGAAGGCCTTCGTCATGCTGAACATCTTTGCGGGCTTCGACATGGCCGCCCGTCTGGCCTACGACGCCGACGGCCGCAGTGCCCAAGCAACCCTCCTCGCCCTTCGCGCCAGTGTGCAAGCTTGGCTGGTCAGCAACGAAGATCCAGACATTCGCGACGACCTGCACTACATCGATCTCTTCATCGCCAACCTACAGCCGGCCATCGACGCTAACCCTTCCTATCCAACGGCGCCGCCTAGCAATCCCTGGCCATCCGACTAGCCCCAGGGCTTCGGCCTCGCTTGCGCGCTCGGGGCCGCTCGTCGAGGCCCGAGTTGTGTGGCCCGAGTTGTGTGGCCCGAGTTGTGTGGCCCGAGTTGTGTGGCCCGAGTTGTGTGGCCCGAGTTGTGTGGCTGTGCTGCGGGGACAGAGTTGCGCGTCCTCGCGTGCCCAGTGCACATTCTGCGCACGAGCTGGTGTGGGACGGGCCGCCCGCAACCCATGCGGTGGCACTGCTCGTGCAATCCCATGGCTGCAGTGAGCCCAGCATCCGCGCCTACACTGGAGAAACTCCTCGTTCGTCACATCATGACGGACTCGCTCGTCACCCTTCGAGAGCATCACAGCCTTCCGCTTGCCAGCGCCCTGATGTTCGAGCGCGGCATCGCGCACTTGCCGATTCTCTCCGGGGAGGGTGTGTTGCTTGGGCTGGTCAGTCAGCGGGACGTGCTGGCGGCCGAGCTCAGCTATGCGCGCGCCATGCTACTGGCGGATGATGAGCGCGAGGAGATCGACATGCTCGTGCCCCTCGGTCAGATCGTCAAGCGCGAGGTAGCGACCCTGTCTGCAGAAATGAGTGTGCGGATGGCCGCACAACACTTGCTCGAGCACCGACAGGGATGTGCGCCTGTTCTCGACGACAAGCGCGCTGTCATCGGCGTGGTGGCCGAGGACGACATCCTTTCGCTGTGCCTGCAGCGGCTGCAAGGGCACTCCCTGAGCGTGGCCGACCTCATGACCCGCGAGCTAGTCACCGCCAGCCGTGACACCAGTGTTCCCGATGCGCTCGCTCTGATGAGCTCTCACGACATTCATCACCTGCCCGTTGCCGACAGCAAAGGCGCGTTGCTTGGAGTGGTGAGTCATCGCGATTTGCAAATCTTCGAGCGCTCCATGGTCGGCAAGCTCGGCGCCATCCGAACTCTCAACGAGTTCTTGGGTCGAGATATTTGGACCACCACGCTGCGGGCTAAGGCACGCGACGCCGCACAGACCCTGCGAGACAATCGCTTCGGATGTTTGCCCGTGGTCGAAGATGGCCATCTCCTCGGCATCGTCACGCAGAGCGATTTGCTCAAGGCCATCGTCGAGCTCGACAGCGAGCAGACCCGGCGCGTGCCTAGCGATGTACCAAGCAACTACTACGTCAGCGCTCCGCTGCGCTGGCTCTCGCCGGAAGCAACCCTTGCCGAGGCCCTCGACAGCTTCGAGCACTTCTCGGTGTCGACCTTGCTGGTGATGCACGAGGAACTCACCCTGGGCATTCTGTCGCGCAGCGATGTCCTACGAGCGATGCAGAGCTCAGCGAAGAGCTCGGGGAAGAGCTCGGGGGCGGGAGCAAGGGGCGTCCTCGAGCAAAGGGTGACCGAGCACATGTCGACGGATCTGGTCAGCGTGCCCGCAGATCAGAGCGTGGGCGAGACGGCAGCGCTCTTGGTCAGCAAACAGATTCACCACGTTCTAATCGTCGAGGACGATCGTGTCGTCGGCATTCTCGGGACCACCGACATTCTGCTGGCGGTGCGCGACCATCGCCTTGAGAACCCACTGCGCGAATTCATGTCGCAGCTGATCTTCACCATTGATGTGCACGAGAGCCTCGGGGCCGCCTTGCGCTACTTGCAGCGCGCCGGGCTCACCGGTCTCATCGTTCAGGACGGTGAGCTGCCCGTCGGGGTCTTTGGTCAACGCGAAGCGCTGCGTGCACGAGACCAGTCATCGGATCTGCACATCGAAGATCTGATGTCACCGGCCTTCCTGTGTCTGTCCTCGCAGACGCCCGCCTTTCGGGCCGCGCAGCAGGCAGCGGCCCTTGGTGTGCAACAGATTGCCGTGCAGGAAGATGGCAAGACCGTTGGTCTGGTGACGACCACGGACTTTGCCCGCATCCTGGCTCGGCAAGCGCCGCCCAGCTATGGCCGTGCCAGCGACACCGATACCCACCAGATTGGTGCTACGCGCAGCAAGCCGGCATGAGCTGCCCTATCGCGGAGATGGCCTTTTGCGCTTTGTCCAAGAAGCGGTCGCTCGAGGGAATGACCACGCGACTTGGATGGCTGTGCCAGGCCAGCGCGATGCGTTGGTCGATGGCTTTGGCGGTCAGCGCGTTCTCGACGCGCAGGCTGTTCTCGCGGTTGTAGCCGTGTTCGTCATCGGGCGTTTCGAGGTGAATCACGGCATCGTAGCGGGCCAGCTCTTTCTCCAGGGTGGTGCCGAGTGACTCGCAGTAGCTTGGGCCAGCGTCGGGCCAGTAGGCCAGGCCATCGACCGTGCCGCGATCGCACAAGACGATGGCCACTCCATCCTCGGCACGCATGAGCTCTTCCATCTCGGTCTGGACGTGGTAGATGGTGCGCTGCGCTGCCCGCCTGCCGTGATCGCTGCTGTGGCGAGGAAAGCCGCCCGAAAACACGATGCTGGCCGCTTCGGGCAAGACGACGACGTGCTTGCAGAAGATTCGCTCGGCAATCTCGAGAACCGCGGTTTTTCCGCCCCCTGGGCCGCCCGTGAGCGCGATGTAGCGCACTTGATGATTGGAGACTTTACATTGACAGGTGCGGTGCCCAAATTGAAGTGGTGGCATGAAGAGTGGAAGTGTAGCTCGCCGGGTGTCAGGGTTGTAGCGAGTGCTCAGTGAAATCACAGCATGGATCGACTCGATGGGGGCGGCGACCAACCACCCTCTGGTCCTGCTCGTGCTCGGCCTGGCCTGCCTGATCGAGTATGTGTTTCCGCCCTTTCCCGGCGACACCATCACCATCCTCGGCGCGATCCTTGTCGGTGCCTATGGTTGGAGTCTGGTCCTGGTGTTTTCGGTGTTGATGCTCGGCTCGGTGCTGGGCAGCGCCGGTGCCTATGCGCTGGGTCGACGCTGGGCGGCATCTGGCAAGCTCTTGCAGACCTCGACGCTCGCGACCCTGGTGGCGCGCTTTGAGCGGCGTGGCGTCTGGCTCTTGCTCGTCAATCGCTTCCTCCCTGGTATTCGCCCGCTCTTCTTCATCGCAGCTGGGCTGGCCAAGATGCCCGCAAGCTTGGTGCTCATCGCCAGCGCCATGAGCGCCGCTTTGTGGAACGCCCTACTGATGGTGCTCGGCGCTTCGCTTGGCAACAACTTGGACGCGATTGGCGCGTGGATGCGCCGCTATACTCAGCTGAGCTGGGCTCTACTGGTCACGCTGCTCCTGCTGTGGCTGGCCCGCTGGATCTGGCGTCGGCGCGCGGGACGAGGCCGCCGCTAGATCCTTCAGACTTTCCAAGGCGTCACGAAAGTCGTCGGTCAGCTCGTGAAGATTGGGCAGTGCTTGCCAGTCGCCACTGAGGGCGAAGTACACCTCACCGGCATAGCTGAACACGGCGATGCCAAGGGCTTGTTGCTCAAAGAGCGGCACGAAGGGGACCATGGCCGTGAGCCGTGAGCCGAGCAGGTAGAGTGGAAAGGGCGGGCCTGGTACGTTGGTCACCAGCACGTTGAAGGGGCGCAGCTTGCCAGCCACACGCACGCCGTCGCGCATGATGGCATCCATCGTGACGTCACTGAGATCTTCCAAAAAGGACACGCCCTCGACTTGGTGCGACTCTTCCTTTATGGCCTGGGTTCTTTCCAGAATCTCGTGGTAGCGATCGTCTTCGTCGCACAGGTGGACGGGCAAGCGCAGGATGGTGAGCGCAATCTCGTTGCCCTGGCCGCTGTTGTCACGTGGATGCCTGGTGGAAACCGGCATGAGCACGCGAAAGTCTTTGTGCAGGTCGACCCTATCGCCCAGACGAACCAGAAAGGCCCGCAGCGCTCCTGCACATATGGCTAGGACCACGTCATTGAGCTTGCCACCCAGACCATTTTTGACCGCCTTGAGATCGGCCAAGGGAAAGCGACACCAATCGATTCGGCGGTGCGGACTTTGCTCGTGTGGGTTGATAGCCGTGGGCGATGCTGGGCTCAGGCCACTGGCCACAAGATTGCTGACGCCTCGAAGAGTGTCGCGGAAGGAGGGTCGAGAGCCACCTTGCGTTGGTGCCAGGCCGTGGCGAGCCCGTCGCGCCAATTGGTAGATGCCCTTCTTTCGATAGCCGAGCTCCGATTGCAAGAGGCGCCAGCGAGGGGGTGGTGGCTGCGCTTGCCAGTGGCTCGCAGGCAGGGCGATGTTGGCGTCACTGGTGGCTCGCAAGAGGCGCGCGATCATTTCCACGCCACCCACGCCATCGACCATCGAGTGGTGCACCTTGCCGATGAGCGCGAAGCCACCCTTGTCCAGGCCCTCGACTAAGTAGATTTCCCAGAGCGGGCGCTCGCGATCGAGGGGCGTCGAGTAGATACGCCCGGCCAGTCGCTTCAGCTGACGCTCGTCTCCAGGCCCCGGAAGTGCCACGTGACGCAGATGGTAGCGCAAGTTGAAATGCTCGTCGTCTACCCATATCGGGTGTCGCAGCAGGGGTATTCTTCTGAGTCGCTGTCGATAGCGTGGCAGACTGTCGAGCGTAGTTTCAATGTGCTCGACGAGCAGGTCGAGATCCACCGCTCGTCCCCGCTGACACAAGGGCCCTTCCGCAAAAACCATCAGCGCGCCCACGTGCATAGGCATGTGAGCGTTCTCGATGCCGACGAACATCGCATCGAGCGCGGTGAGTCGCTGGAAAGCCGACATGTTCTGAGTATAGCGGCTAGAAAGACTACGCTGCGCATCCATTGCCGCGTCGGCCACCGACGCTCACGAGCGCGTGGCGCGAAAATTTCCAGAAACGACAAAGAGCGTCTGCCAAGCATACAAGTCGCGAGTTGCCCTCGGCCCCTTCCACGAGCCGTTGTGAGTGATTACAGTCTAGGCATCGCTTTCGCGCCATGGACCCTCGCTGCCTAGGAGAACGCTATGAGCTTCTTGCCGAAGAAGAGAATTCTAGTACCTGTCGACTTTTCGAAGGCCTCTTTCAAGGCCATCGAAGTTGCTAGCCAAATGGTGGACAACCCCGCAGGTTTGCATGTCGTGCACGTAACCCAGCCACTACACGTTGCCGAGCCCGGCGTTCTCTGGGGGACGGTGACTGACACCACGCGTCTGGAGATGTCTACCAAGGCATTGAAGGAGCAGGTCGCGGCCAAGGGCTTCCACGAGGTGCAGGTTCACACGCGCCTCGGTCTGCCCGCCCAGGTTATCGCCGAGGTGGCGCGAGAAACGAACGCCGAGCTCATCGTGATTCCCTCGCACGGGCGCAGCGGCCTGCAGCGCCTTTTTCTCGGTTCGGTCACCGAGAAGGTCTTGCGCATGGCAGAATGTCCCGTGCTGGTGCTCCGGGTAACCGAGGACTAGTTTTCGAAGGGCTGGCTTTTTTCGGAGGGCTGGCTGCGAGTCCTTAGCTAGGGCTCGTAGCGTTCACGGCATGCTTCGGTGAGAATCACTGTGGTCTTGGCGTGTCGCAAGACTCGATCCGAGACGCTGCCGAGCAAGTGCTGCACGGCGTCGGCGTCGTGGGCGCCTACGACGACGGCTTGCACGCCCAGCTCATCGTAGGAATCGAGCAGGGTTTGGGCCGGGCGGCCAGA
>JAHEAK010000719.1 GCA_024642805.1 Kofleriaceae bacterium
TCGCAGGGACAAGCGAAGGGGCCAGCGCAGGGACAAGCGAAGGGACAAGCGAAGGGGCCAGCCCGCGCACATGCAAGCGCCAAGCAAGGCGCCGGCAAGCCACCGTCGAGCTTTGCCAACAATCCCTTCGCCAAGCTGAAGCCCTCGTAGCCCATCCAGTCGCTATTTAGCGATAAGCTTCGCGCATGTTAGCGGTACTTTCTCCAGCCAAGAGTCTCGACTACGAAAGCGCGCTGCCGATTCAGAGCTACACCACGGCCGCGCTGCTGGACGATTCCGAGCAGCTGATGACCGGCCTAAAGAGCATGGGTCCTGATGAGCTCAGCAGCCTGATGGGCATCAGCGAGTCACTGGCTCAGCTCAACTTCGAGCGCAATCAGGAGTGGTCGCTGCCCATCGACGACAAGGTCGGGCGCCAGGCCCTCCTCGCTTTCAAGGGCGATGTCTACATTGGCCTGGAGGCCTATGCCCTCAGCCGCGCCGACTTTGCCTTCGCACAGGATCACTTGCGGATTCTCTCGGGGTTGTACGGAGTTTTGCGCCCTCTCGATCTGATTCGACCCTATCGCCTGGAGATGGGAACACGCTTTGCCAACGATCGCGGCAAGGACCTCTACGAGTTTTGGGGCAGCAAGATCAGTGGCGCCCTCAACGCCCAGCTCGAGGAGATTGGCGGCGAGTACCTCATCAATTTGGCCTCGAACGAGTATTTTCGCTCCGTGGATGTCGGCGCTCTCAATGCAGAGGTCATCACGCCGGTTTTCAAGGATTGGAAGAATGGTCGCTACAAGATCATCAGCTTCTTTGCCAAGAAAGCTCGTGGCCGCATGAGCGCCTACATCATCAAGAACCGCCTCACGCAGCCCGCCGCTCTCAAGCGCTACGATTGGGATGGCTACCGCTTCGATGCCAAGATGTCCTCGGGCAGGGAGTGGGTGTTCACGCGTCGCGAAGCCGACAGCTAGGGGCTACTGAGCGAAGGCGTTTGCCAGGCGTTTCACAGCTTCGTCAATGATAGCTAGCTGCTTGCAACAGGCGAAGCGCACCAAGTGCTTTCCCGACTCGGGCTCGGCGTAGAAGACCTCGCTCGGCACGGCCACCACGCCGCATCGCTCAGGCAGCGATCGACAGAAGGCCATGCCGTCGCCACGGGAATCGACCGAGCGAATGTCGACGGTGACGAAGTAGGTAGCCTCCGGAAGGTAGGTCGTGAAGCCGGCGGCAACGAGCCCCTTGGCCAAATGATCGCGAGCAATCTGTAGCGTGGCAGCGAGCGATTGGTAGTAACTGTCGGGAAGCGCGAGACCAACGGCCATGGCTGGCTGAAAGGGAGCGCCGTTGACGTAGGTGAGAAATTGCTTCGCGGTCTTGGCCGCGGTCACCAAGGAGTGCGGTCCAGACATCCAGCCTATCTTCCAACCCGTGGTTTGAAAGGTCTTGCCGCCCGATGAAATCGTCAAGGTGCGCTCGCGCATACCCGGCAAGGTGGCCATGGCGATGTGGGTGTTGCCATCAAAGCAAAGGTGCTCGTACACCTCGTCGGTGATGACCACCAAATTGTGTTGTTTGGCGAGCGAGGCAATCAGCTCCATCTCGACCCGGGTGAACACTTTGCCGGTTGGATTGTGCGGCGTGTTCAAGAGGATGAGCTTGGTGCGCGCAGAAATGGCCGCACGCAGCACGGCGGCGTCGAAATGGTAGCGGCCATCTTCGCCGGGTGTGAGCAGAACGGGAACCGCACGGGCGCCGGCCAACGAGATGCACGCCTGATAGCTGTCGTACATGGGATCGAAGACCACGACCTCGTCACCGACCTCGAGCATGCCCAGCAAGACCGAAGCAATGGCCTCGGTGGCACCGGCGGTGACCAAGACTTCTCGCTCGGGATCGATCTGCAGGCCATAGAAGCGCTTTTGGTGATCGGCGATAGCCTTGCGCAGCTCGGGAACGCCCAGGCCAGGCGGGTACTGATTGAGGCCACTGCGAATGGCCGACACCGCGGCGTCCAACACCTCGGGAGGACCGTCGCTATCGGGAAAGCCCTGTCCCAGATTGATGGCCCCGGTCTTCACGGCCAGCGCTGACATCTCTGCAAAGATGGTAGTGCCATAGCCAGCCAGCTTGCTCGTCGCCCATTTCACCGGCGCACTATCGCACGCCCGAGCAAGCTTTTGAGCTGTGCGCGCTCCGATTCTGCTGGGCCCGAGCGCCGGTCGGCAAAACTTCTGCGCGACAAGAAGCTTGGGCCGGCCTCTCGTTTGTAGGCCAGAGTAAAGAGCATGCGCATCATCGACAGCCCCATTCCTCAACTCGCCGGAAAAACCCCTCGTGAGCTGGTCTTGTTGGCCGTGGTCAGTGCTGCCACCTACCTGTGCTACGGCCACTGGCCGGAGTTTGTGACCGCTTTGGGCGTCACCCTGCTCTTTGCCCTGCGTGTGCCGCAAGCGCGCCCCATCGCGGTCGGATTTTGTCTTGGTTGGTTGGTGTCCATCACGGCCATGATGCGTGCCGATGGCGTCTGGGATCTCGAAAATCCGCGTCTCTTGGTGCCCGCCTTCCTGCTCCTCCTGCTCAGCTCGCGCGACCTCTTCGAGCGCTTCGATGCAGCTCCAGCACGCCTAGTGCCCAATGTCTGGCGAGACCTGCCCAGCAAGCACTGGCGCATGATGCGCTGGTGCGCCTACGGCCTGGGTGTGCTCGCATCGCTGGTGGTCCCAGGTTGGCTGTGGGCTTCGTCCTGGTGGCACGTGAGCACGACCCAACCAACCTGGGTGTTGGTGGGCATCATCGCCGCTCTCGCGCTTCTGGTGATTGGCAGCGCCCTGGGCTTCGTGCTGGCCGCGTCCGTTGCAGGCTACACCCTTTTCAAGTTTGCACCAGAGCTCTTGAGCGACGCCGCATTCACACCAGGGCTGCGCCCGGGCATGCTGGTACCCCTGTGCGCGGCCGCCCTCTTCGTGCTGGTGTTGGCGGCGCCCTATTGCGTGCGTCTGGTGCGCCCTCGCAAGGACTGAGCGGAGCCATTGGGCGTTGCGGCT
>JAHEAK010000106.1 GCA_024642805.1 Kofleriaceae bacterium
TCATAACCAGTGAGCTCGACGGCGACCTACGCATCGTCTATGACTCGGTGGTCGCCAGGCGCAACGAACTGCGTGGACTTCTCACCAGCGGGCCTTCGGTCTTGCAAGCCAGCCTGCAGGAGGGCAGACGTATTTGCGACAATCTGCTCAACAACGCCACCCGACTTGCCAAGCGCGGGCAGCGAATCGAAACCTACTTGCGCTCGACCAAGATCACGTCGCTCGGTGATAGCGCGTGCGAGGCAGTCACGCAGGAGGAAACCACGACCGACATCGTCGCTGCGCGGACCTATCGACAGATTGTATCGAGTCGCCAGCGACACATTGAGACGCACGTGGAGGTGGAAGGTCTCTACGACCGCGTGTTGGCGCAGCTCATCCTCATTGAAGCGACACTCGCGGGCGCAGTCGCCAAAATTGTCAAGATTGTAGCCGCCGACGATGAGGAGTCGAACCTGACTGCTCTGTTAGTCAACGAGCAGCTCGAGAGCCTGATGAGCGACGTGGGCATTCTCGAGAGCAGCCTCGAGGAAGTCTCGCAGCCAAGCAGTCACTGAGCTGCCGGGCCGCTCGTTGGCGGCACGAGCTCGTCGAAGTCTTCTCCCGACAAGTAACCAAGCCCGAGCGCAGCCTCTCGCAAGCTCACAGATTTGGCCTGCGCGGCCTTGGCAACGAGCGCGGCTCTCTCATATCCGAGCACGGGCGCGAGCGCCGCCACCTGCAGAAGCGAGGACCGCAAGAGACTGGCCGCACGGCTCGGATCCGGTTCGAGTCCGACACGGCAGTAGCTCTCAAAGGAACCGCACGCGTCGCCCAGAAGGCGCACAGAATTGAGCAGGTTGAAAATGAGGACGGGATGGAAGAGATTGAGTTCGAAGTCGCCCTGCCCCGCAGCCGTGGCAATTGCCGTATCGTTGCCTATGACCTGTGCGCTGACCATGGTGATAGCCTCACATTGACGTGCGTCTGCGTTTAGCACCCGGAGAGCGCCCGCTCCCTGAGCACAGGCATCGGATCCGCCGGTGAGCCATCGGATGTCGGTGGCGACTTTGGTGAGAGCGACCGCCAGGTTTCGCGTGGCCTTGCTCGCCCCGACGATGGCCCCGTGCCCGGCCAGGGCAGCATAGCTGTTGACGGCACGGCGAAAAGGCAAATCGGTGATGCCGGCGATGTCCTCCGCGACGCGTTCCGCGAAGATGGACTGAAGCTCGAGCGTGCTGCTGTGGGCGCCGCCGCCCTGGGCTAACTCGTAGAGCGGTTCGAGAGCACTTCGCAGGGTGCCGCTAGCGCTGTCTAGCTGCGCGAGCCACGTGGCAATCTCGCGGGCAAACATTGGCGTCGATGCTTCCAGCCCCCCGGCACGCTTGGCCGCGGCGACTTCTTCGTAGCGCTGGGTCTTTTCCCGCATCGTGGAGTGCAGGCGCTCGAGAGCGGGCAGAAGGGTACCTGCCATCTGCTCGGCAGCCGCGATGTGCATGGCGGTGGGAATGACCTCACAGGCCCCCTGCGACAGGTTGACGTGTTCGACAGGATCAATTCGCACTCGTGTGTGCAGGTTTTCCTCTAGCAATTCCATGGCTCGATGGGCGATTACCTCATTGGCGTTTGTGTTGGTATGAGTGCCGCTGGCCGTTTGCCAGATGCGCAACGGGAAGTGCGCATCGAGCTTGCCACTGATGACCTCTTCTGCCGCCGCGATGATGGCGTCGCGGCGAGCGCTATCGATTCTGTGCAAACCATGATTGATGCGCGCCGATGACTTCTTGATAATTCCGAGTGCGCGAATGAACTCGCGCGGAAAAACGTCGGGACCAATAGAAAAGCAGGCCAGTGAGCGCTGAGTTTCCATGCCCCAGTAGCGAGCGCTGACTGTCCTGGGCTGGGTTTCTCGCAGCGAGTGCACCTGGGCTTTCCGGCACTCGGAAATTCCTCGGCGCATAGAAATGCTTCGCTGGGCAGAACACTCCGTGGGTCGACGCATGGCAAGCCTTTCGCAAGTGGGGCAGCTAGACGGTGCAGCTGCTGTGCCACCCCTTCCTCGCCGGCAGGGGCTCGCCTCTGAGACATTTCCCACGGCGCCGCGGATTGCTTAGCAATCGCGAGAGCGAGGATTTTGACGGCCGGCCTCGCATGAGCGTGCTTGGCAAGCGCGCTTGGCCGCAAGCTATCAACAATGCGCACGAGCAGCGTGCGTTCCCCTTAGCGCAAGAAGTGGCACCAGGTGTGCTCCACGAGCGCGCAAGGGAGAGCCGAAGATGAATCGTGTCCTTGTAATTAGCTATTCGCGAAGCGGTACCACGAGTCGCCTTGCCAGCCGTATCGCCGCAGACCTCTCTGCCGATAGGTGTGAGATCATCGACGTGCGCCCTCGGGATGGCCTTGTCGGCTACATGCAGTCCGCCCTCGAGTCAGTTGCCAAGGGGCTGCCATCGATCCGTGTCGACGTAGATCCTGCAGCCTACGAGCTGGTCGTAGCCGGAACTCCCGTATGGGCTGGGTCCATGGCTTCTCCCATGCGGAGTTTTCTTACCCGACACGCAGGGCGCATTCGTAGGCTGGCCTGCTTCTGCACCATGGGCGGCAGAGGCGGCGCAGAGACACTTCACGAGATGCAGGCCATCGTCGGCGAAACTCGAGCCCTGATGTTCTCGGTAACCGCCGGCGAGCTGCAAAGTGGTCACCGTGATCAGGAGTTGCTCGAATTCATCTACGATCTACAAGACCTCGCACTACCCAAGGTTGCAGCCGTTTAGCAGCAGCCGCGCACTGGCACGTGCGCTGCACACGGCACTGCGCAGAGTAGCCCTCTCATTCGGGCGTACACGCACACTCGGGACAAAGGAATATCATGAGCACCTTATGCAATCGACTGTTTCCCCTTGCCCTCTCTGCACTGGTCTTTACCGGCTGCAAGGCGGACGAAAAGAAGATCGAAGATCGACTGGCTCCGGTGGCTGCGAAAATTGCTGCCGAGGCCAAGGCCGAGGCCGAGAAGGTCGTCGAAAGCAAGTCCGTGACCGAGCCACCGCCCGTGGACGTGGCAACGCGCTTCAAAGAATGTTGGGCGGCCTATAACCAGCACGATGAAACTACCTTCAAGCAGTGCTATCAGCCAACGGCCACCTTCGAGCTAGTCAACGGCGACCCGCCTCGGAGCGCGACGGGACCAGAGGAGATCCTGGCAGTGGCCAAGGACTACTGGCAGGCCTTTCCAGACATTCACTCCGAGGCGCAGCTCGTGCTCATCAACGGTACCAATGTCGCTGCCATCATGCACACGAGTGCGACGAACACGGGATCGATCCGAGACATGGCTCCGACCGGAAAATCACTGGCTATGTTCCAAGGCCAGGTCGTGAGCATGAGCCCGCAGGGCCAGGTGATGCGAGATGAGCACTGGATCGATCAGGGTACCGTCTTGCACCAGCTGGGTATTCGCCCCCGAGAGCGCGCTCCCTCCTCCGACAAGGCTTGGGACAAGCCCATCTGGGTCGTTGCCCAAAACACGGAGGAAGAGCGCACGAACCTCCTCATCGCCAAGGCGCTCGAGGAGAAGATGCGAATGGGTGACGAGCGAGCCTTCATGGACCGCGTCGCCGACGACATCAGCTTTCGCTATGCCGGAGACAAGGATGCCATGATGGGCATGCCCGCCTACAAGAAGGGCTACAAGATGTGGTCGGAGATGGCCGAGTTCGAGAGTCGGCCACAGGCCATGTGGGCAGCCGGTGATTGGGTGGTCGCGGTACGCGACAGCAAGGCAACCCTGAAGAAGGACATGCAAGGTGCGCCCGGCTCGAAGGGCAAGAGCGTGGTGACCAAGCAACTCGAGTTCATGCGCTTTGCAGACGGCAAGCTCAAGACCCACTGGGTGTTCGAGAACTCTGCTGCCTACGCTAGCCAGCTGGGCATGATGGCACCGATGATGGACTCCAAGCTCGCGCCGAAATCCGCGCCGAAAAGCGCACCGAAGGCCAACGAAGTTCGAAAAGCCAAGCCCCGGCCTTAGAAGCGGTACGCAGCCTGCCTCTGGCATCGTTGTTGCTGTCTTGGCTAGCGGGCGATGTCTCTTCGAAACAAATGGCTCGCTGGCCTTGGCTTCAGTTGCGCGTTCCTTGTTGCGATCGCGCTCTTGCTCTATTGGCTGCTGGTTCCTGCGTTGATCAGCAGCCGACTCTCTAATGCACTTCGAGAGCGAGGCCTGGATCAGGCGCGCTTCTCCTTGGAGTCGGTTGGCCTCTCGGTGATGAGCTTTCGCGATCTTCAGCTTGACGCGAGCAAGAGGCTCACGATCGGCAGAATCGAGCTCCGATATGAGCTCTCCGGGCTCCTCCACGGTCACATCGACGAGATCGTCTTCAGCAATGCCGTATGGCACGTGGGCCTGTCATCGAGCGGTGAGCTCGACTGGGGCCCCATCAAGAAGCTCACCGAGGGCGGCCCCGCGGCGCCCATCGCCGTCGATCGGGTGCGTTGGGTGGCTTCGGAGCTCTTGCTCGATGGCCCGAGCGGAACCCTACGTGTTCCTTTCGAGGGCCAGGCCTTGACCAGCGAAAGGGGCACGGAGCTCGACATTCGTGCACATATTTTTGACGAAGCCTTGCGGCTGCGCGGCTCGCTCGATGCCGATGGCCGCGCCGGCAGGTTGCATGGACTCCTGGGCGACCCAGAACAAGCGCTCGACGCGTCGGATCGAGTCTCGCTGCAGGCGAGCTTTCAAGAGAGTTCCGAGCAGGTGATCGTCGATCTCAAGGTACGCGGCAAGCGCCCCTCACTTCGCGTCGACGCAGCGGGACGCAGCTGGACCTTGCTGGGGCTGTTTGTGAACGTCGACCTGCAGGTGCGCGGCGATGAGCTGCGCGATGTCGCGGCCGAAGTCTCTGTCGGCTCGCTGCAAAGCGGAGACACACGTCTGCGCTTGGGCCGCCTAACGCTAGTGAGTGATGGGCCCTCGCTGCTCCTCGAGGCCTCTGCTGCTCTTGATCTGTGTCGGCTCGGAATCAAGGCCAGGCTACCAGCGCGCTACCAGCACTGGCAGCCTGAGGGCCCCTTCGAGGCCTCCTGGTACGCGGCTGGGCCTCTGCCCTCAGCGCCATACGCGTGGCTAGGGCGCGCGGGCATCGTCGCCAAAGAAGCACGAATCATTCGAGCCTCGGGGCGTGCCTTGGCCTCGTACCAGCACGGTGCCTGGCAGGCGCAGCTCTATGACACGAGCATGGAGCTTGCGGCAACGTCACTCGTCGCGACCGGTGCCAGGCTGCGACTCGCTCGTGCCAGGGCCCTCCTGCGCCTGCGTGGCCATCTCGAGGCTGGCAACATCGAGCTTGTCCTGTCGCGCTCTTCTCAATTGCGTGTGGGCGAGCTGCGCTGGCGCGGCTTTTCCATCTCACCGCTCAGGAGGGAGGGCTTCGCGCTCGTGCTCGATCTCCCGGTGCGCGATGCCACGCTGCGCTGGCGCCGCCAGGCCCTAGAAGTCGAGGCCGATAGGATCGATGCCCGTCTTCACGCGCGAGCGCGCTACCAGGATCGAGTGTCCCTTGGCGGTCTCACTGGCACCCTCCCGATGGCGATCGCGGCGATGCGAGGAGTGCGTATCCTGCCCACGCGACTACAAGCCACCGACCTTCGCATTCGCACGCTCGAGCTTGCCAAGGTCACCGTGAATCTCAGGGGCAGCCCGCGTCTCTTGCAGGTGCAGCTTCAGTCGGCCATCACACCCACCGCCACGATCAAGGCCGACCTGAGCCTAGATGCACGCAGCAGCCTACTCCACTGCCCTATGCACCTGACGATGGCCCAAGCGCGAATCAAGGACAACGACGCGCTGGCTCGATGGCTCGAGGAGCGCGTGCCGGCCCGACTGCGTGGTCGAGTGGAGCTCGACGCGCGAGCGGACCCGTGCAGCCTCGATGACGATTGGCGCGGCTTCGTTGGCCTCGATGATGTCAGCGTTCGCAGCACCGGCCACCGCCTCGGCGTTTCGGGCTTGCGCGGACGCATCTCCTTTGTCGGGCTCTCGCCAGTTCGGACTGAGGGCTGGCAGGAGCTCAGCTGGGCCAAGACACAGCTCGGCGACCAGCATCTTCTCAGCGGCGTCGTGGTCTTTCGCACTCGACTGCCAAGGGTCATTGAGATTCAGCGTTCGAGGCTTGAGCTTGGTGGAGGCACCCTGTCCAGCTCTGCCTTTGTCGCCGATCTAGCACAGCTCGACATCGACACGACCATCGTTGGCGATCGCATCCGCCTCGGCAAGTGGCTGCCGGTGGTGAGCGCAGGCCATGCACAAGGAAGCGGCACCCTTTCCGGTGAGCTTCACTTGCGAATGCAATGGCAACCCCAACTGCACCTCCAGCTTCTTGGCGCTTCGTTGCGCTCCGAGGGCGGCCACTTTGCGGTCAAAGACCGTCGCTGGTTGCGCTCCGCGATCGAGCGCAACACATCCGAGTTCAGTCTTGGCAGCGACAGGAGTGAGCTCATCAAGGATCGAGTCATCGGCGCTCTGGCCGACTTCGACTTCCAATCGCTTGCCCTTCGGATCGAGGAGAGTCGAAATCACGGTCCGCAGGTGTTGCACGTAGCCACGAGTGGTACGGGGCGGAAAATCCCCCAGGAACTGCACTTGCAGTTGCGTGTCGTGGGCTTCGAGGATCTCATCAACCCGGGACTGCGGGCCTGGCTTGCCAAGGAACCATGAGGGTGGCAGATCATGCATGTGAAACTCGCAATAGCCCTGTGTGTGACTCTTCTCTTGGCCTGTCGTACCCAAGTGAAGATCGAACCTGTGGAAGTGAAGCCCATCACCATGACCATTGAGATCAATGTGAAGGTCGACCGCCAGCTAGACGAGTTCTTCGACTTTGAAAAAGCCGACAGTCCTGCGCCCGAGTCGACACCCTCGAGCGAGGCCGAGGACAAGCCAAGCCCAAAAGCGAGTCCAGAAGCAAGCCTGAAGGCAACCCACAAGAGCGGAGACAGCCCATGACACGAGCAGTAGGAAGGATCGTTGCAGTGGTACTCGCAGTCCTGTGTTCACTCGGCCTAGGCGCAGCACACGCGGAGGACGATGAGGGGACACTCAAGAAGCGCTTTGAGAGCCGCTACGCCACGCTGCAGTTGCTAAAGGATGATGGCAAGGTCGGCGAGACCTCGCTTGGCTTCGTGGAGGTCGTCGACAGCAAGTACCTGCTGGAAACGATCGAAGCGGCGTCCGTGCCGCGCGGGACGACCATTCGTAGCTTCGTGAGCGAGGAAAACAGCGATCGCAGCAAGCTCTACGCACTGATTGCGAGGGTCACCTCTACCAAAGCCACCTTGGTGGCCACCCGCAATGCCAAGCGTCTCTACGAAAAGGCTTCGGGTTCGCACTTCGTGAAATTGCCGAGTGGTCAGTGGATCCAGAAAAAGCAGCTGCAGGAGCGCGCTAGCGCTCCTCGGTGAAGCTTGACTAGAGCAGTGAATGGGCCAGTCATTGGCCCCGTCACTGGCCCAGTCACTGGCCCAGTCATTGGCCCAGTCATTGGCCCCGTCACTGGCCCAGTTCCAGCCGCCGCACGCGGTGAAAAGCCTCGTCGGTACCACCGTTGCCGTCAGCCACGTAGAGGTAGGGCGGTGCCAGATCGAGTCCCTCACAAACGTGTAGCTTGCCGCTCAGTGGATCGGGATCATCGGCAAAGCCCTGGGTGCTGCCCGCTACGGTCGACGCCAGACCCTCGCTCAGCTTGCGCGTACGACCACTGGCAAACTCGCTTACGTAGAGACCACCCTCGCTATCGATAGCGAGGCCGACCGGCGTGTCGAAGCTCGCGCTTAGCGCGGGTCCATCGGTGGAGGCACGCTGGCCATTGCCGGCAACCGTGCTCACCAGGCCTGCGAGCGTGATCTTGCGGATGCGATGATTGGCGGAATCAGCCAGGTAGATGTCGTCGTTTTCGGCGACCACCACATCCAGAGGTTCGGCAAAACGAGCCGCGCTACCGCTGCCATCGGCATAGCCCGGCGAACCAGCGAGCCCGGCAAGCTCTTCGATCCGGTCTTCTTGTGGATCGTAGATGCGCACCGTTGCAGCGAACTTGTCGGCGATGACCAGTCGGCCATCACTCAGACTGGCGAGGCCGCGCACACGGCCGAGGTCTGCGCGCACTAGAGTCGCAAGGCCGGTATCGAGAGACACCCGCCACAGGGCTCCTTTGAGCTCACCGCTGAGATTGTGATCCGTCTGTACGTAAAACTCGCCGGCGGGTGTGAAAGCCATGCCAAAGGGCCTGCTGAAGCCTTCCTGGCGAACCAGGGTTCTTGTGTTTCCGTCTGGACTCACGACTCGAATCGCGCCGTTATCAAAGTCTGCAACGTAGATACTGCCATCGCTGCCGACGAGCACATTGACCGGATTGTTCAGAAGGGAACTCTCGCGTGGCCCATCCACCAAGCCAGCGCGACTGTCGCCAATGAGGGTACTGAGCCCTTTGCCTAGCTCGCCTATAGGATGAGTCGCGGCGTCGGGTGTACCGGCGTCGGCATCGAGACTTGGCTCGTCCATTCCAGAACTACCGCCGTCGGCGCTTGCGCAAGCCAATCCACTGGCAAAGAGTCCACCAAGAAGCAGTGCCTGCGCCCCTCGCCACGCAGCGAAAGGCCTCCCGTATCGTCTCTCACCTTCGAATCGAAGCGAGCACGCCATTCCTACCGTACAGTCCCTTCTGGGCGTTCCATCCCTTCTGGGCATACCGTTCCTTCTGGGCATCCTGTTCCTCCTGGCATTGGGTTCTCAGCGGAATCGAGCAGCTTTTGTGCCACGCAAGCGACGCCTTGGTGCACGCCCCCAAGCGCTTCGATCCTGAAAACGATCCTCGTCGGGGGCGTGCCTGCGAACAGCTCGCTACTGCATGTGCGGTGCGGACTTGCCGAGCGGAGGCTTCTCGGTGTGGTGGCTGACCATATAGGCAACCGCCTTGTTTACGTCCTTCTTGAACTTGTCGACGTCGATCTGTGCGCCCGTGATGGTGTTAGACATCAACGCCGTCAGTCCACCCATCATTGCCGCTTCGCGCAGCTCCTCCTTGTTGGCTCCAAAGGCCTCGGCCGCCTTCGCGTGAAAATACACGCAGTACTGGCACTTCATATGACTCGCGACAGCAAGGCCGATCAGTTCCTTGGTCTTGGCATCGAGGACCGTTTCACCGAGCTCGAGGCCTTTTTGCAACTGCCAGGCAGCATTAAATACAGAGCTAGGCAGGGCCTGGAAGAAGTCAGGCACGAATCCCATCAACTCTTTGATCTCTTTCTCAGCCAGCTTTCGATTGTCTTGCATGTTCATTCTCCGTGGTTGGTGTGTTTCTCGAATGGACAGTTGCAGAGCCCGTTCCCAACACACTCCGAAACAGATCAATTTGCTGCATCACGGCAGCAGTGCAATGCCCGTGAAATCCTCCGCTTCGAAACGCACTATTGCCACGGATCGGCATCTCCCGATTCCGTGTGAAGACGACAAGACTCGCAGAGTCGATCACGACTCGAGCTGTGGCGCGCCGGATTGCTGGCCTTCGACTTGCACCACTACGAGGCATGTGGGTTGCCGTCGAACTTGTCGCCATTCCAGCTCTCTTGATCGTCTGGATCATCGTGAGCACCGTCGTAGAGCGCTTTGGAATTGGCGCGATCATGCTCGGTGCGGTTTTGCTGGTACTGGTGAGCACGGCGCTTGGCAATCTCGTGCGCTTCCTTGGACGACTGGAGCGTGAAGAAGGCGTACCGCCAGAAGACCATCCATCTGCAGGCCACGCCTCCAGCCAAGGCTTGCGCGATTCGGAGAAGGCGATCCCATCGGAAGGGCAAGTCATGCAAGCCGTGCCGCCCGCGGCCGCTACCGAGGCGCTCGAGCCCTGGAAACTGCCCACCAACCTTCCTGTGCGCGAGTCAGCGAAAGACGCGACCACGACCTAGGCCCACTCACTACACGAAGCTCACTACACGAAGCGCCCGCTTGCTCACCAAAAGCAGGGGCGCCCACTCAACTCACTAGACGCAGGCGCCCACTCAAGGGCGCCTGCTCCATCTATCTACATCATCCGCTCCATCTATCTACATCATCCGCTCGGGAGCCGTCTTGCCGTTGCCGCGCTCCTCTTCGGCCATCACTTCCCCGAAGGCCTCGCGTGCTGCGCCGGTCGCCGACTTGACCGCCTCTGGCAGCCGGGCTGTCTTCTCCTTGCCTCTGCGAAGGTAGCCGTTGAGCTCCTCGCGCGTCTCACGCCCCGAGCGCGGTGCCGTCAGCACGCCGATAGCAGCGCCTGCTGCCACGCCGCCCAGAAATGCCAACGCAATCTGTCCACCTGAAAACCCTCTTGCTTCACTCATGACTTGCTCCCTTGTTTTTCGTGCTTGCTGTTGTTCATGTTTTCGCGAGCCCTACTTGCGGGACTCACTTGGAAAGCGTCGTAGGTCTTCCTGGATGGGTCGCGGCAGTGCGATGGGGTCCCGCAGGCGGATGAATTGCTGCTGCCCATCGGCGTCCTTTACGACGATCCGAGATAGACCGCTGGATGCCATATCCACCCAAATCTCACGGGGCGATGCAATGGCGTGATTCAGGTTGCCATGCGAGTTGCTCGTGTAGACGTAGAAGGTGTCGTTCTTGTGGTCGTAGGTGAGACCGCTCAGCGGCAAGTGCTCCACGGCGACTTGCAAGCCAATCTTCAGGCCTGCAACCTCAATGTGAACTTGCTTTCGGTCCTTGAGCGCCGACGTGAGATCGTCGAAGAAGGCCGTCCAGCGTGTCTTGGGCAGTTGATAGTAGTTGGTCATGACGAGAACTACTTCACACGCTGTGCCAAGCGCAGCGCCTGTGCGTTGTCTCGGAAGACAACCTAGTAAAGCGCTTCCCCACCCTCCGCTGGCTCGCAAATCGCCGCGAGGGTCTGGACGATTTCGCGACTGCTGAGTTCTTTGTCAAGGCGCAGCTGCTTCTCGCGAGCCTCCTCGCGAATGATGTCATTGAGAGAGAGCATGCCAAGAACGCGTTTGTCCTGGTCGACGACCGGCAGTCGTCGGACTTGATTGACGCGCATGATCTCTTCTGCTTGTTGCAAGCTCGCCCCCGGATCGACGGAAAAGACGTCACCCGAAATAACACCCGACACACGAATAGCGTTGAGCGCTCGGCCGAAATTACAGGCCGCCATGCAGATATCGCGATCGGTAATCATGCCAACGACACAGAATTCGTGGTCGACCACCGGCAGAGCTCCACAATCGCGGTCCCACATGAGCGCGGCTGCGGTCTCAATCGAATCAGCTTCCAAGCAGGTAACCGGCGGCGTGGTCATTAGATCTCGAACTCTCA
>JAHEAK010000107.1 GCA_024642805.1 Kofleriaceae bacterium
TCGAAGTTGTCGATCAGACTCCAGTGAAAATAGCCCTGGATGTCGACGCCATCTTCGATAGCTCGCTGCAACTCGTAAAGGTGTTCGATGAGAAAGCGGCCACGCATGCTGTCGCTTGCGTCTGCCAGGCCATTCTCGGTGATGATGATCGGCAGGTCGAAGCGCCCAAGATCATCGATGACCTCGCGCAGGCCGGCCGCATACATGCTCCAGCCAAAGTCGGAGATGGGTGCTTCGAAGCCCTGATGATCGAGATCGTTGATGAAGGGTAGACCGATGAGCGGGAAGTTGGAGTCGTTGGCAGTATCGATTACCACGGTCACGCCGTAGTAGTTCAGACCGATGAAGTCCATGCGGCCCTTCAAGCTCGGGTCGTCGACGACGTCTTCTGGATCGTCGAGGTCGTAGTCGAAGTTGTTGTCGATGTTTCCCAAGATAACGGCATTGAGGAAGAAGTCGTTGAGCAGGTAGGCGAGCATCTTGGCGGCTGCCACCTGGCGAGGCTTGCTGGCGTCTCGGGGCAGAAAGACACGGTTGTGCTTGGCTATCGAGACGCGCGCGGCTTGACCGTCCCCATCGGCATCGACGAGATCGGCGGCGTGCAAGGCGTCGTAGCCGCGCGCGTGCGCGTTGACCATGTTCACACCGACCTGCAAGGCCATGTCGATCTGCAGGCTCTTGCCAGGAGGCACATCGCCACTGATCCAACCGCCCGTGATGTTGACGAAGGGCTCATTGATGGTGATCCAGAGATCGACATCGGCACCAAACTCGCGACCTGCCCAGCTGGACCAGGTTTCGAAAGCGGTGATGATGCTAGCGTCCTCCCAACCGTTCTTGCTGTCAGGATCACTCAAGTCATCGAGCCAAATCGGAAGCGCGAAGTGCGCCAGGGTCACCATCGGTACCAGGCCGTGCGCTTTCGCCGAGCTCAAGATGTCGTGGTAGTGCTGGACGGCTTCGGCATCGGGCGCATCCGGGAAGGACTCGAGCGTGGGAAAGATACGCGACCAGTCGATGCCCAGCCGGATGGCGTTGTTGCTGATAGCTTCTGCTCGCTCAAAGTCGCCATCGTAGAGGTTCCAGAAGTCGGGCCCATCTTCTGCGGTATCGCCCGAACAGGAATCGCAGAGGCTCTCCCATTGGTACCAATCGGTATTGGTGAGACCGCCCTCGACCTGGTACGGGGCAATGGCGCTACCAAAGAGGAAGCCCGCGGGGAAAGGAGCCCGAGCGGGCGGAATAAAGGCGTCTGGTGGCACCACGCCAGCATCCTGTGCGGGGCGAGCGTCATCACCGCAGGCCCCCGCCAGAAGGGTCGTACAGAGCAGGGCGAGGGCTTTTGCTGCGAACTTCATGGCCGCGCGAGACTAGCATGAGCCCAACGAAAAAATCGCTATAGTCATCGCCATGAGCTCGACACTCCAAAGCGGTCTTCCCCACATCGGCATCATTGGCCTTGGCACCTACATTCCCAAGTCGCGCATGAGCAGTGCCGAGATGGCCGCCAAAACCGGGATTCCCCAGAACATCATCGAGAGCAAGTTCGGCATGATGTCCAAACCCATCCCTGGGCCCGAAGATCACACATGCGCGATGGGGGCGCGAGCGGCACAAGCGGCGCTCAAACATGCCGGCGTCGATCCGCTGGAGGTCGATGTCATCATTTCGATCAGCGAGGAGTACAAGGAGCATCCGCTGATGGTCTCCGGCATCAAGATCCAGCAGCTCATCGGTGCCAAGAACGCGTGGGCCGTCGACGTCGCCCAGCGCTGCTGCACGACGATTGCCGGTCTGACACTGGCACGTGCTCTCATGCAGACCGATAGCCGCGTCAAGACCGTGCTGCTCGCCGGCGGCTATCGCAATGGCGACCTCATCGACTACAGCAATCCGCGCGTGTCTTTCATGTACTCGCTGGCCGCTGGTGGCGGTGCCATTGTCTTGCGCCGCGATCATCAGGAGAATGTCTTGCTGGGAAGTTCTCTTATCTCGGATGGTGACTTTGCCGACGACGTCAACTGCGCCGCGGGTGGCACCGTACAACCAGTCGATGCCAAGAGCGCGGGCGGACCTGCGACGATGCTCGATGTGCACGACGAACCGGCCATGAAGAAAAGACTCGGCGAGCGCAGTCACAAAAACTTCATGCGCGTCATCTCCGAGGCTACCGCCGACGCTGGTCACTCGCTCGGTGACATTGGCTACCTGGCGCTCTTGCACATGAAGCGGTCCGCTCATACCGCCGTGCTCGATGAGCTGAAGTTGGCTTCCGATCGCTCGACCTACCTGGAGGACTACGGCCACATTGGGCAGTTCGATCCGATTCTGTCGATGGAGCTAGGCGCAAAGTCGGGTCGCCTTAGAAGAGGCGATTTGGTGGTCATGGCCAGTGCCGGGGTGAGCTATGCCTGGGGCGCCTACGCTCTGCGTTGGGGCTAGGGGCGTGTACCACGTGTTCGCAGGCGCAGGTCGCGAGCGGGCCGGTACTGGGCCGGTACCGGCTCAATGGGGTAGGGGCACGCTGTCAAACGTGGAGGGCGCGTCACCCGCGCTCAATTCCCGAAGCACAGTAAGCACACTGTCGGGGTTGAGCGAGATGGAGTCGATGCCACTTGCGATCAGGAAGCGGGCAAACTCGGGATAGTCACTCGGTGCCTGACCGCAGATACCGACCCGACACCCGACCTCGTGGGCTTCTGAAATGACCTGGGCGATCGCTGTTTTGACGGCCTGGTCTCGTTCGTCGAAGAGCCCGCTGAGTTGCTCGGAGTCGCGATCGACGCCGAGGATGAGCTGGGTCAAGTCATTGCTGCCGATCGAGAAGCCATCGAAGCGCTTGGCGAACTCTCGGGCAAGAAAGACGTTCGAGGGCACTTCGCACATCATGTAGACCTGAAGACCACGAGTGCCGCGCGCCAGATCGTTGGCAGCAAGCGCCTGCAGCACTCGATCGGCTTCGAGAAGGCTGCGCACGAAGGGGACCATGATGACGATGTTGTCGAGCCCAATCTCCTCCCGTGCTCGCTTGAGTGCCTGACACTCCAGTGCAAAGCCATCCTGGTAGTGCTCGCTGTAGTAGCGACATGCTCCACGAAAGCCAAGCATGGGGTTTTCTTCATGGGGCTCGAACTGGGCGCCGCCGATGAGCTGCGCGTACTCGTTGCTCTTGAAGTCGCTTAGGCGAACGATGACAGGATCGGGATATTGTGAGGCCGCGATGGTCGCGATGCCGCCGGCAAGGGTGTCGACGAAGTACTCGACCATGCTCGGATACCGGGATGTGAGTGCTTCGATGCGTCGCCTTGCCTGGGGATCCCGAACTTGATCGAAGCGCGCCACGGCGAGCGGATGAATCTTGATGAGGTTGCTTATGATGAACTCCATGCGCGCAAGGCCGACGCCGTGCACGGGCAGGCGCCACCAGCGCAGAGCCACCTCGGGGGCGGCCAGATTGATCATCAGCGGGACCGGTGCTTCCGGCATGCCGCGCAGATCAATCTCTTGTTGCTCGAAGCGCAGCGCGCCGCGGTAGACGCGGCCCGTGCTGCCCTCGGCACAAGACACGGTGATCATGTCACCATCGCGAAGATCCGTGGTGCCTGATTTCGTACCGACCACGCCTGGTACACCCATCTCGCGACTGACGATGGCTGCATGGCTGGTGCGCCCTCCGTGGTCGGTGACGATGGCAGCCGCTCGTTTCATGACGGGGCCCCAATCTGGATCGGTGCGCGCGCACACCAAGACATCGCCATTCTCGAGGCGTGCCATTTCACTCGGGCTGTGCAGAATCTTTACTCGTCCACACGCAATCGCTTCGCCGATGGCAATCCCCTCCACCAACGCGACGCCCCCTTCGAGGAGCTGGTAGCTACGCACGGCCTGTGCATGTTTGCGCGACTGCACCGTCTCAGGTCGCGCCTGCACACAATAGAGGTGCCCAGAATCGGCGTCTTTAGCCCACTCCATGTCCATGGCGCTTCCGTAGTGATCCTCGATGAGCACAGCCCAGCGCGCCAGCTGCAAGATTTCGGCATCGGAGAGGACGAAACGAGTGCGCTGCGCTGCAGGTGTTGCGATTGTTCGTGTCGTGCGAGCACCATTGTTGGCGTAGACGACCATCTCCTCTTTCGGCCCCAAGACTTTAGCCAGGATGGGCACGAGCTCCGGATCGCCGAGTCGGGGCTTGAACACCCTGTACTCGTCGGGGTCGACGGTGCCCTGAACGACTGACTCGCCAAGTCCCCACGCGGCACTGATCACCACCAGATCCGGGAAGCCGGTCTCGGTGTCGAGCGAGAACATCACGCCTGCACCCGCGCGGTCCGAGTGCACCATGGTTTGCACGCCAACTGAGAGCGCCACTTTCATGTGATCGAAGCCGTGCGCCTGCCGGTAGGTCAGAGCTCTGTCAGTAAAGAGCGAGGCGTAGCACTTGTGACATGCATGCAGCAGCGCGTCGGCTCCGCAGATGTGGAGGAAGCTCTCTTGCTGGCCGGCGAAGCTCGCCTCGGGCAGATCTTCTGCGGTCGCACTGCTGCGAACCGCTACGGCGGTCTCGCGGTGCCCGTTACGTCGGCCAAGCTCGGCATAGGCGGCACATATGGCGTGCGACGTAGCTTCGGGAAAGACACCCTCGCCGATGAGTGCGCGAATCGCGCTACCGGTGTCCGCGAGAGACTGATCGCCCTTCTGCCATGCGGAGAGCTGAGCTCGAAGTGCGGGCTCGAGTTGGTTGTGCTGAAGGAAGTCTCGATAGGCCTGCGCAGTGGTCGCAAAGCCACCGGGGACGCGAACACCCCGCGCTTGCAAGTGTGCGATCATCTCGCCAAGCGAGGCGTTCTTTCCTCCGACGATGGCCACATCCTCGTTGCTCAGTGTCTCGAACCAGCGAATCGCGTCCTCTGACTTGGTGCTCATGCGCAAAGCCCCCTAGGGGACGACCTTGGCGGTCGTCTCTGGAGTGAAGTCGAGCTTGGGGACCTCTGATGCGGAGGCGTCTGCCTGAAAGTAGATCTTGCGATCGAAAGAGAAGAGGCTGGCCAAGAGGTTGGTGGGAAAGCGCCGAATGTGTGCGTTGTAGCCACGCACGCTGTCGTTGTAGCGCTTGCGCTCGACGGCAATGCGATTCTCGGAACCCGCCAACTCATCCTGCAGTGCGAGGAAGTTTTGGTTGGCTTTGAGATCGGGATAGTTCTCAGCGATGGCAAGGAGGCGACCAAGAGCGGTCTCTAGGCCCTGGTTGGCGCTTTGGGCCTCCGCAGGGCCCTTGGCGGCCAGCAGACGACTGCGAGCGTCGGCCACCTCTGTGAAGATCTGACTTTCGTGGGCCGCGTAGCCTTTGACGGTCTCGGCCAGGTTGGGAATGAGGTCTGCGCGCCGCTGCAGCACGTTTTCCACTTGTGACCAGGAACCGTCGACGGCTTCTCGCTCGTTGACCAGGCTGTTGTAGCGACTGACCCCGAGAATGACAACGATCGCCGCTGCGGCTGCAATGCCAATCCAAATGTTGCGAATCATGATGTGCTCCCTTTCTTTGTCAGTCTTCTAAAAGCCCCGTCCGCCGCCACCACCGCCGAAGCCGCCGCCGCCAAAACCGCCGAAGCCGCCATCGCGCCCGCCTGGCCGCCCATGTCGACCGGCGACCAAGAAGAACATGAGAAGGCCCGGATGGCGCCACGCTAGATAGGCCAGCACGAGCAAGCCCAGGGCCATGAAGACCAGGGGCAGCGGGCCGCCTGGGCGATTGGGCACCTGCGGCGGCGAAGCTCGGTGACTGAGGGTTACGCCGAATTCACTGGCGGAGGCATCGGCCAGTGCAGTGTCGAGAGCGAGCAGGCCTTCGGCGAAGCGATCGAGGCGTAGAAAAGGCATGGCCACCTCATCGAGCAGTCGCCCGATCTTGCCATCGGGAAGGTAGGCTTCTGTGCCGTATCCAGTGGCAACGAAGATCTTGCGCTCGGCGAGGGACAGTGCCACGACCAGGCCGCGATCTTTGCCGCGTTGCCCGACGCCCCAGGACTGGCCCACGCGCACCGCCAGGGCATCGATGCTCTCGTCGACCAGGGCTGGCACGGTCAAGATGACGATGGCCACGCCGGTCTTGTCGAGCAGTTCGCGATTTTGCAGTTCGATGGCTCGCTCGCTCGCCGCGTCGATGATGTTGGCGGTGTCGTAGACCGACTGGTCGCCGCGCTCAGGTAAAGGGGTGGCCGCGAAGGCGATCAGCGCGCCTACCGTGAAGGCGACGAGCGCCCCAGTCAGCTGTGTAGCCGCGCGGGTCATGACATGCATGGATCCCTAAGCAACTCACGGACCATGGCCAGGCGATCGATGAGCGGCTTGCGGCGCCCTGAACGGCGGCGACGCGTCAGAGCCGGGAAGAAGTCAGCGCACCCGGGTGAAATACCCGCTCGCGAACTGGGCTTGCACCTCCGTTCTGGCGCCGCTCAGAATCGGCGGGTATCGATGGCGTGCGCCGAGAGTGATCGAGCCGGTGCAGGTGGCAAAGGGCTGTGGCTTTGACAGGGCTCCATGACGAAGCGCGCGACTCGACGTTGCCTCGCTTCCTCGCTGCTGCGCGGCAGTCCATCGTAGGCAACCCCATCAGGTGCCCAATCAAAGAGGCTCAGCTGGGTCGTCTCTTCACTGTCGCGATGCTGGAGTCGAAGCACCAGTGGCCCGTGCGCAGGCACAAGGGGATGCAAACACAAGTTTGGAACGAAAGCCCGATAGCGAACGCCCAGGACATGGCACACGCGCCCATCCCCAAGGTCTACCTTGCGCATCGCTGCGCTATGGCCATCCACACTCAGGGTCCAGCAAGGCGCCGAGTCCGCCGGGGAGAGGCTGCTCTCGCCGCTCGTGCTGAGTTGAACTTCGATGCGTGCCGTACTTGGATCGACAAGGCGATGCGTGCCTCGCTCCTGCGAAAGATCGCCCAAGAGCGGCCAAAACTCCCGGGCCCGACGCACCCGTAACTCCATGCCATCGAGCTGCGCGCTGCCAATCAGGCAGTCGCTGTCGTCGAGAAGCTCGGCTTCCACGGCCTCATGCATGGCAAAGCCACCAGCCGCGAGCTCCGCGAGCACTTGCGAGAAGTCCTCTTGCAGGTAGAAGGGCAGGGCGAAGCGATCGTGAAGCTCGGCTCCCCAATCGATCAGGGGGTGGTCGTAGTCGGTCGTCGCAAGGTAACCAAGCAAGCTGCGCAACAAGAGCGCGGTGGCGATGGCCCGCTCCGGGCTGCGAGCCATGCGCAAGGCGCGAAACTCGACCAGGCCGAGCTTGCCACGCATAGGAAGACCAGGGTTGTAGAGCTTTTCGATGTTGATTTCGCAGCGGTGTGAATTGCCGAAGCGATCGGTGAGATGGGGAGCCAGACTGCCCCACAGGGTCTCGGGCGAGAGGTCGAGGTGCTTGCGAAGGGAGTCGAGAGCAACCCCCATCTCCTCAAAGGTCTCGCGTGCGCCTTCGTCTGGCCGAGGCGCCTGGCTGGAACCGCCAACGGCATCCAGGCCGAGCCAATACGACAGCGAGGGATGGCGATTGAAGTAGGTCACCAGTCTGGGCAGGAGCTGGGGATGGCTAAAGAAGGGGCTCCGTGCCGGGGAGGGGCCGCCAAAGGTGAGCTGGCCACCGCCGCCAGAGTCGACGATATCGCCGTTGTAATACAGACGCTGCGACTGAAGTCCCGTGGCGCAGGCGACCTCGTGCACTCGACGCGTGTCGCGAGCGTAGTCTGCAAGGGTCGCGTGGGGTGCTGTGTTGATTTCCAGAACACCAGGATCGGGGGTCACTGTCGTCCAGCAAATCGTTTCGTCGACAGGCGGGGGATAGCCTCCGAGTATCAGCCCGGTCACGCCAGCCGTATGTGCCGCGAGCTCGATCGTACGCAGCGCATCTCGAAAGGCCTGAACGGAGGCGAAAGCCGGCATGCAAAGGCACAGGTGTTCTCCATCGAGTCCGCAGGCGAACATCAACACGCCTTGCTCGGCAAGCTCGTCGACGGGCCCGGAGTCGGGAATTTCTTGCAGGTCCCAAGGGGGCCGCGCCAGCGCAGGCACCTGCCTTGGGTCGAGTTCGCTCGTCCCCACCACGATCCGCTCCGGCATGGCTGCGTCCACGGTCAGTGTTCTGCCGCCAAAGTGCGAGGCTAGCGCATCGCGAAAAACAATCAGCTGAGCCTCGTTGCTTGTAGCGCCGCCGGCGATTGGATCGGCGGGACCCTGCCAAAGGGCCTGGCCTTGGCGCGAGGAATACACGCCAAAGCTCCAGCGCGGCACATCCTCATCGGGATACTGGCGACCCAATGTGCGCAGGAGCGCGGATCCTAACTCCTGCTTGGCCCACGCAGCCGCAAAGATCGTAGCGCGCTGGTATTTCTCATCGCCGCACGCACCGCTATTCCACTCTGCCGCGAAGCTCATGCGATCGGTGAAAGTCGGTTCGCCACCCATCCAAATGTCGAGGCCCGCGCTGGCGATGCGCGCATCGTGATTTGCTATGGCCTCGTCAAAGAGCTCAGTCTTCGACGACATGTCTCACGCCTTGCGAATGCAGTCGCAGATCGAGAGTGTAAGGATGCTCTGGGTGCGGCTCGGCGGCCTGGACGTTCACCGGAAAGCTGGCGTGGCCTTCGCTCGTAAATCGCTGGGCCCGGCGGGCTGCGGCTTCGAACAAGGTCAGAGGCGGATCCGAGTAGCCTCGGCCTTCCGGGTGCCAGACATGATAGGAACAGGAGCCGAGCGAGCGCTTGCCCCAGGTGTCGATGACGTCGAAGCGAAGCGGGTGATGCAGACCGATCTGCGGTTGCAGGCAGAAGGGCGGTTGCCAGGCTCGAAAGCGCACGCCACCGACACTCTCCGCGGCAACGCCGGTCGCTCGCATTGGCAGGTTGACCCCGTTGACCGTGACCAGGTGGCGCCCCTCGGTGATGCCACTAGCTCGCACCTGCACTCGCTCGAGGGAGGCATCCACGTAGCGAGCGACGGAGGAAGCCGCTTGCTGCTCGCCAAGCACGGGCCAGGGCTCCAGTCCCAACCGAACTTCCAGGCTGATGTCACCAAACTGCTGCACCCCGGCCACCGGGCAACGGTGATCGAGGAAGGGTCGAAGCCACTCCGCGTCCATGGGGACGCCGACGCGCTGAAAGTACTGCGCGATGTCCATCACGTCTGCCCACAGATAGTGGGGGAGCATGAAACGATCATGGAGCTGCGAGCCCCAACGGATCAGCGTTGCGTCGTAGGGCTCCGCGGCCAGGCGAGCCATGAGCGCGCGCACGACAAGGGTCTGCACCGTCGCCATGTGATGGTGCGGTGGCATCTCGAAGGCGCGAAGCTCGACCAGACCTTGTCGACCCGTCACCGAGTCGGGGTCGTAGAGCTTGTCGATGCACAGCTCGGTGCGATGCGTGTTGCCGGCGACGTCAGTGAGCAGATTGCGCAGCAGTCGATCGATGAGCCAGGGCGGAGGTGCTTCTTTGCCAGCGGGGATTTGTGCGAGTGCCAGTTCGAGCTCGGCAAGCGCGTCAAAGCGTGCCTCGTCGACACGCGGCGCTTGCGAGGTCGGTCCAACGAAGAGACCCGTGAAGAGAAAGGATAGGGCTGGATGGTTCTGCAAGTAGCGCAAGAGGCCACCGAGCAGGGACGGGCGGGTGAGAAAGGGGCTTTCCAGTGGTGTGGGACCACCCATGGTGATGTGATTGCCGCCACCGCTGCTGACTTCCCGACCGTCGAGTTGGAATTTTTCTGTCGATAGGCCTGAACGCAAGGCCGCATCGTTCATCAGTTCCATGTACGCGGTGTACTCGCGCACGCTCTTGCAGACCGGCAGGTTCACTTCGATCACGCCCGGATCGGGGGTGACCAAACAGCTCTGCAGGCGCGGATCGGAAGGCGGTGGATAGCCTTCGATGGCGACCTTTAGCTTGCTTTCCTTGGCCGTGTCTTCGACCGCGCTGACCAGGACGAGGAAGTCCTCGGTGCGATCCATGGGCGGCAGGAAGACGCACAGATGACCCTCTCGTGCCTCGACGCACAGCGCGGTGCGCATGGACTCGCCCGAGGGATCTAGACCCGAGGGATCCAGGTAGGTGAGTGCGGTGCTGGCGCTGGTCGCACCCGCTTTCGCGCTGCGGGTCTTGCCAGGTGCAAAGCGGATGGGGCTGGTCAGCGTCGTCGGATCCTGTGGATAGGATTTGGGAGGCGTTCCGTTGCGGCGATCCAATGGCATGCGCAAGCCCATGGGACTCTCGCCCGGATACAAGAACATCTGACCGCGCCGAAAGCTCCACTCGGCTGTCGTCCAACCTCCGCCACCATCGCGGGCAATGGGCAGGGCGTAGCCGACGACCTCGCCGAGACCGCGACCGAGGACGCGAGCGAGTCGTCGTCGCTGCTCGGAGTCGCTCAGATCGGCTTTCAGCGGATCGACGTCCTCGGGAAGATCGGCCTCTTCGCGAATGAAGTGCCACGGATCTTCGTAACCGGGAACCAGCTTGGCGTCGACATCCAGCTTGCTAGCAAGCAAGGTGGCAAAGTCTTTCGCGACCTCGGAAGAAGGCGTCTTGCTCTCTTCGACACCCAGAGCAAGTAGGCTGGAGTCTCGCCAAATCGGCTCGCCATCATTGCGCCACAGCAAGTGGAACATCCAACGCGGCATGCTCTCGCCTGGGTAGTGCTTGCCCATGCGCTTCATCGTCAGCGTGCCCTTGTCGAACTTCTTGGCCAGCTCTCTGGCCATGGCTAGGCCTTGCACGAGCTTGGTCGGCCCAAGCGCTTCCGTGATCCACTCCGGCTCGGTCGGATGCAAGCGCGAGGTCCAGGTCGGTTCGCCGCCGCTCGTTAGGGTGATGCCCGCGTCAATCAAACGTTGATCGACAGTGTCACCGGCAGCGACGATGTCGGCCCAGGTGCTGTCCTCGTAGGGCTTGCGCGGTCGGGGCTCGTGACCAAGACGCTCGACCTCGAGCTCGAAGCTAAAGTTGCTTGCAGGGCCAGAGGAGGTACCCGAAACCGGCGCTGCCATTTCCGGGTTGACGGTACCGGCGAGTGGAATGTGGCCCTCGCCGCAGAAGAGTCCGCTCGTACCGTCGAGGCCAATCCAACCGGCGCCTGGCAGAAAGACTTCGGCCCAAGCGTGCAAATCGACGACATCGGCGGCGACGCCTTTTGCTTCATCAGGAAGATTGCCTTCGTCGGCGAGCTGTACCAAGTAGCCGCTGACGAAGCGTGCCGCCATTCCACGGCTGCGCAGGGCGTCGACGAGCAAGACGGCGCTATCGCGACAGCTGCCACGTCCACGCTCCAAGGTCTCATCGCTGGT
>JAHEAK010000720.1 GCA_024642805.1 Kofleriaceae bacterium
AGCGAGAAGCTTCGTCGCCGATGTGAAGGCTGGACAGATCGCCCTCGCCTACGAGCAATGCCTCGCGAGTGAACATGACGGAGAGCTGCGCTTCGCGGATTGTCAGATTGCCAGTCTGTGGTTCGATGGCACGCAGTGGCAGCGATTGCCGGCTATCAGCGAGCTCGAAGCCGAGCTGGTCGATGCTCAGGCGCTAGCGGCAACGACCAAGGCTGGACGAGCGAAGCCCGCGGCCTCCTCTGGCGAGCAAGCGCCTCGACACGCCATTGCGCTTGGCAAAGAGGGGCCACTACTGGCCGTGGCCTCAGGCAAAGGACTGCGCCTCTTTCAGCTCAACGACGAAGCGTGGAACGAAGTGCCATCGCCGGCCGCCTCCGAGTGTCGCGAACCACTGGCACTGCAAAGCGATCCGCCCCGACTCGTGTCACGCAGCTGTGGCAATCGTGGTGCCGTCAGCGCACAGCTCATGCGTGATACCACCTGGCAAGAGCTCGGCGGCCCCATGTCCTTGCAAGCGCCTTGGGCGCGCACCGACTCGGCGCATGTCGCTGCCATTTGGGACGGCGATACCGCCTACCTGGCCTTGGGCTATCGCAGTGCGCCGGTCGTGCGCGTATTCGCCAGTGCAGGCCGCACATGGCAAGAGCTCTTGCGGGCGCAGTTCGACCCAGCGGCCGCGGCCGCGCCTGTGCGCTAGCCTGGCCTCGTGCTGGTACGTGGCACTGTGCGCCACTCGTCGGGGGAGAATTGCAGCTCAGCGCATCCACCTGAGCTCATGACTGTGGCAAACTTCGCATGGCTTGGACCTCGCACTCATAGGCAACGGCAGCTTTCAGGTCCTCATCGACTCGCGTGGCAGCGTGCAGTGGTTGTGCTGGCCTCGCTTTGACTCGAGCTTCGTCATTGGCCCCTTGATCGACGCTGACAAGGGAGGAGCCTTCTCCATCCAAGCGGCCGAAGAGGGCTTCCAGAGCACGCAGCGATACCTCGAATCGACGGCCATCGCCGAGACGGTCTGGTCGAAGGCTGGCGAGAGCTTTTCGGTGACGGATTTCGCGCCGCGCTACTACGAGGGCGCCACGCTGCACCGGCCACGACAGCTAATAAGAAGAATTCGCAGACTCGAAGGTAGCCCGCAGCTGCGATTCCACTTCGCGCCGGTCTATGATTATGGACGAGCGGAGCCGCCGGCCGGCTTGCTACATTTGCAGTGCAGCAGCGCCATTTCTAGTGGCAAAGCCTTCTCCCTCGAAGGCGATGTCTATCTGGTGCTCAGCTGGCAGGAGCCACTCAAAGGCTCCCTCGACAGCGAATGCCGGGGCCTGCTCGAGCGCACCCAGGACTACTGGACTCGCTGGGCCGATAGACTCGACCTGCCCGAGCGCTATCGGAGCGAGGTCCTTCGCTCGGCCATTACTCTCAAGCTGCACCAGTACGACGATACCGGCGCGCTCAGTGCCGCCGCCACCACCAGCATTCCCGAGCATGCGGGAAGTGGACGCAACTGGGACTACCGCTTCTGTTGGCCGCGCGACAGCTACTTCAGCGTCGACGCGCTGCATCTGCTTGGCTGTATCGACGAGAGCAAACGCTACGTGCGCTATTTGCAGATGATTGCCGCGCGCGATGCCAGCTTTCAGCCGCTCTACGGTCTGGCGGGCGAGCAGCGCATCGAGGAAGAAATCCTCACGCATCTGTCTGGCTACCGAGGGGATGGCCCGGTCCGCATCGGTAATCAGGCCTACGAGCAAGATCAGCACGACATCTACGGCGAGATGGTCGCCGCCATCGAACCGGTGTATCGCTCGCAGCCGACCAGCGACTTACGGGCCTTGCTGCTGCGCTTGCTCGATGAGGTCGAGAAGCACTTTGCCGAGCCAGACGCGGGCCTGTGGGAAAAGCGCAACGAGCCAGCGCGGCACAGTTTCTCGCTCCTAATGCACTGGGTGGCCGCTCGCTCGGTCCGAGACCTTGGCGTGCACACGCAAGACAGCGAGCTCAGTGAGCGCGGTGCCAGCATCATGGAGCGGGCACGTCGCTGCCTCGATGAAGAATGCTGGAATGAGAGCCGTGGCTACTACGCCGAGACCGTTGGCGGCGCGCATGCCGATGCTTCACTCCTCTTCATGATCAATGTCGGCTACCTGCGCCCCGGAGACGCGCGCGCCCTTCGCCATCTGCGTGGACTCGCCGAACGCTTGCAGGGCGCCGAAGGCTTGTTTCGCCGCTACCTTCACGACGACGGCCTGGGCGAGACCCTGTCTTCCTTTACCGTCTGCACCCTGTGGTACGCCGAAGCCCTGGCTCGTCTTGGCGAACGCGCCGAGTCGGAGCGGGTACTCGAGTCCGTTCTTCGCCGCACCAACCACGTGGGTCTGCTCAGCGAAGACATCGATCCGGTGGACGGCTCGCTGTGGGGCAACTTCCCGCAGACCTATTCCCACGTCGGCATCATTCGCTGCGCTCTCGCGCTCTCGCATACGAACAACTCGTAGCGCAGCGCCAAGCGAGCGAGCTACTCGACGACCTTGGGGCCGGCCCCGAAGGCCAGCTTCCACCACACCGGAATCAAGCCGCCACCGAGGCCGCCGATGATCACCAGCCAGAGCGCCCGATAGGGGAACCAGGTTGGTGGCGGGCTGTCGATTAGCAAGGAGCCGACACAGGTAAGCAGGGAGAAGATACTCAGGCCCGCGAGAGCGGTTGCCGCAAGACCCTTCTTGAGGCGCAGGATGTCCGCCTTCGGATCCATGTTGGCAGCCTTGGCTACAGGCCCCCAAAAACCGGGAGGCTTGGCGCGAGCGTAGAAGGTAGTGAGCTTGTCCATATCTTCTGGCCCGGTGATGAACGAGGCCACGATGCCAGCCACCGTCGAGCCGGCAAACATGACCAAGAGGCGAATCGCATTGTCGTGAGTGCTGGTGCCGTCGACGGCAAAGGTGAGAATGGGCAGAATGGCGATCGAGGCCAGGATGGCGGCAAGCTCGCCCCAGGCGGTCAATCGCCACCACAACCAGCGCAAGATC
>JAHEAK010000721.1 GCA_024642805.1 Kofleriaceae bacterium
CTCGCGCTTGCTGGTTTCCTTCTCTTGTTCTTCCTTCTGGCGCTGCAGGCGCTTGAGCTCGCGCTTTTCTTTCTCAAGGCGGCGGACCATCTCTTCGCGTTCTTTTTCGTCCTTGCTCTCATCGCGCTGCTTTTCGAGTTTGCGGACGCTGTCCTCTTGCTTGGCCACGCGCTTGTCCATTTGCTCCTGGCGCTTGTCCTCGGCCTTTTGCATCTTGTCAGCGGCCTTCTCCATGGCCTTGCCAACCTGGGCCTGGTCTTTCTCGCTCAGCTGGTTGTCATCGAGCTTTTGGGCCAGCTTCTCCATCTCTTCTTTGGCTTTGTCGAGGTCACCCGCCTCGAGTGCCTTGCCAAGCTCGGTGGTGAGCTTGTCCTTCTTGAGCTCCTTGCCGGCCTCCTTGAGATCCGAGAGCGCTTCTTCGACGGACTCTTCGGAGCCCTCCATGTACTTCTCTTCGGCTTTGGTCAGAGCTTCCAGGAGTTGCTGTTTGGTGACCTTGCCCTCTTCGGCCTGGTCGATGAGCGACTCGATCTCTTTGGCCAATTCTTCGAGAGCCAGGTCTTCGTTTGCCTTGGCGGTCTCCTTGAGCTCGGCGACCAGATCCTTGGCAAAGTCGAGGTCGTCGTCTTCGAGGACGATGTGGTCCTCTGGGATGGCTCGAGGATCGCCAGGCGCAAGCACTTCAAAGGGCAGGGCGTTGGTCTTGTGCATTCCGGAACGCACCGTCACGGTGGTGACGCCAATCGGTGCCCCTTCTGGGACTTCGAATTCGATCTGGGTTGCGGTGATGCTGCGAATCTTGGCCGCAACGGCCTTCTCGCCGCTTCCGAAGAAGACCGTGGTATCGGCAGCACCCGAGGGCGCGAGCAGGCGATGGCCCTTGGCGACGACGATGGAGCCGCGCAGGCCTCGCCCAGGATCTGTCGAGCTGAGAACGGGCTCCTCGGGCTCGTGGCTCAGGCTGATGCCACAGACCAGGGCTGCGATGAGCGCAAAGCCGACGGCTGCTTTGCCATCTTTGGGACGGCGAAAAGGCGATGCCTCTTTGACCTTGGCTTTGCCGACCATGCGGGTGGCGTCGACCATGGCCAGGCGCATCATGGCCTCGGTCTGTGCGTCGAGCTCGGTCTTGCTGGCAAGGAGCTTTTCGAAGGCGATGGCAGTGCCCAGGCGATCGGCGAGGCCGGAGCAGCGATCGATGCGGGTGGCGACCTGGTTGGGCGAGAAGGGCCGCAGGTAGCCAGCGATGGCCCCGATGGCGATCAGCGAAGCGCCGAAGACGATGAGGGCCACGGCAGTCGCGCTCTCGAGGAGGCCCAGACGTGCGGAAACCACCGCAGCGGTCGCGCTCGCGCTGCTGGCGATGGACATCAATGTTGCCCACTCCAGGGCCGACTGCAATTTCAGCCGTCGCCGGGCGCGAGCAATCGTTCTATGAATGGCTGAAGTATCGAGCATGTGACGTTTCCGCTAGGGCGTCAGCCAGAAGGGAGATTGTATCAAGAGGACAACACCGCATGCCGAGTGCATGTTCCCTGCAACGGGGCAAAACGTTCGAAGATCTATTGAAAATTGCGATTGAACCTACATGGGCCGACATCAATTGCATAGCTGGAGCCAGGTGGCGTACTCCAGCGCACGCACTCCTCATCGTAGCGTGGCTTTGTCGCTCTACAAGGAGAAGCGCACCAGTGAGAACTTGTTGCACGAGGTGTCGATAATTTCGTGCGTCTCCTTGGCGTGGGCCGTCGGCAAGATGCCCTTCAGGCCGGTGGCGCGTCCTGCTTCGGTGACGATGAAGTAGGTGCGGTTGGCGCGCTCGGGCGCGTTGAGCCAGGCTAGGAAGTCCTTGTTGTCGGTGCTCTTGAAGATGGTCTTGGCGTCATCACGGGCGCCATACATCTCGCCAGCGCTCCAGAAGTCCTCGCCGTGCCAGTTGAGCTGCCAGGCAATCATGCGGTCGGCGTTGACCTGTCGCCACGGCCGGCGGCGACTGGGCTTTTGGCTCTGGCCGCGCTCGATGAGTGGCGCCAGCTTGGCTCGCTCGCTTGCCGGGATGCCGATCCAAAAGCTGTTGTGCGCAATCTTGGTGACGCTGCCGCTGAGCACCACCGCGTCACCTGGTATGCCGGCTCCAGGCACGAAGACCTGCACCGTCATGGGCGCGCCCAGCTCGAAGTTCTCGGGCAAGACGCTTTGCACGCGCAGGTCGTCGCCCGACTTCCAATCATCGCGCAGATCACGAAGGCTGTAGTACTGCAGGTCCAGTCCGTGAATCTGGCGCTTGGCGTAATACGTGCGGTGCAACTCGCGCTGGCCCCAGTGTGGAGCGGCTGCGGGCATGTAGCTGTTCATGAGCCAGAGCGAAAAGGCAAAGCCCGCGCCTAGCAGGGTGACCACTGTGTAGTTGCGCCAGCGCTGGGCGGCCAACAGAGCCATCAAGAGAGCGAAGCAGGCGCCAAACCACATGAAGCCGGAGCTGAGATCGAGCTTCCATGGTTCGCCGCTCGGCCACGGTCGGTCGTAGCGGTAAATGAAGAGCTCGATAAATTGCTTCTGTTCGCCAACGAAGTCGCGCGCCAGGAGCAACACGATGGGCACGGCGACCAGAACGGCCAGGGTGGTGTTGCGGGCGCGACCCGATAGGTAGTCGTCGATCCAAAAGGCGATGACCATGGCCAGAGCCGGCACGGCGGGAATGATGTAGTGATGGAACTTGGTCTCGGAGAGACAGAAGGTGGCTACGCCAGCAATGGCCCAAATGCCCACCAGGAGGCGCGTACGACCTTCCGGGCTGTGGCGATGCGCCGTGTAGACGATGGCCGCGAGAGCCACGGGCAAAAGGGCAATCCACGGAAACATGCCGATGCCGAGCTGCGCGGCGAAGTAGTCGAAGGTGCCCGTGTCACCGTGCACACCCTTGCCAAAGCGGTTGAGCATGTGGTGGTTGATGTACTCGGTGAGCCAAGGCTGGCCGTCTTTGAGAAACATGCCGAAGTGCCATGGCAAGGCCACGAGCATG
>JAHEAK010000722.1 GCA_024642805.1 Kofleriaceae bacterium
CAGCGCGATGGGACGCAGGCTTCGACGCAGATTGTCGACCACTTTCCAGCGATCGATGTTGGAAAAGGGATTCGCAATGCGAGGTCCAGCGCCCATGGGCACACGCCTGCCCAACCAGGGTAGAAGCTGCCAGTCTCCCCGGATCCAGCGATGCAAGCGGCGCGCGTAGCTTAGGTAGCTGGGCGGATAGTCCTCGTAGAGAACCACATCGCTGACCAAGCCCGCGCGCCCCGAGATGCCTTCAAAGAGGTCGTGACTGAGCAGCGCATTTTCGGGCACCTTGCCCTCGAGACAGCGACGAAACGCGTCCACGTCGTAGATGCCTTTGCCGACGTAGACACCGCTACCAAAGAAATCTTGATAGACGTCGGAGACAGCGCGGGTGTAGATGTCCAGACCAGTGTCACCAGAGAAGATCCAAGAGAAGCGCGATCGATGGCTGGACTCGGGATTGGTGTCAAGCCGGGGCTGCAACACGGTGTAACCCGATCGAAGGCGATCGCCCTCGAAGTAGGCTCGGTTGAGAGGGTGGCGCAGGGTTGCGACGAGACGGCGGGCGGCATCTCTTGGTAGTTCGGTGTCGCTATCGAGGGTAATGACGAAGCGGGTATCCTGGAGACCTGCCTTGTCGCCGACGTGAATCGAATAGCTGGTGTCTGTCTGGCCGGCGAGGAATCGATTGAACTCCTCGAGCTTGCCGCGCTTGCGTTCCCATCCCATCCAAACCCCTTGCGAGGCATTGAAGCGCCGCTCGCGAACGAGCAGGTGAAAAGGTGCGCGACCATTTTGGGCGTAGCGATGATTGAGAAGGTCGATGCCTCCGCGCGCGCGCTCGACCATGACCCGATCGAGTGGGGTCTTTTCCGTTAACGCGTCGACGTAATCCACGAGCAAGACGAAGCCGAGCAGAGGGTCAGGATTGGCCAGGTAGTGCAACTCGAGTCTGCGGACCAGACTGTGCACCTCCGCCACCTCGCCGAGCAGCGTGGGAATCACGACAAGAGTTCGATGCTTGGCATCAATGCTCGTGTCCGAGGAAAGGCGCGGCAGACGTCTCGGCTCGATCCGCGTGCTGATGAGCCATTGCACCCAGGCGATGGCAAAGTCGCTGCAAGGCACCAAGGCCACCGCACAAGCCAAGACGATGACCAAGGGCCCCGCCGAGGCCTGCAGCATGTAGAGGCACAGCGCAAGAAGCAGCACCGCCATCAGCAGTGCGATGGCCGTGAAGTACACAGGTGTTGCGTAACGCAAGAGCGTGCGACCCAGGCGTACTCGCAGGTCGGGGCGAATTCGCAGTGAGCCTTCGAGTTGCTCCCTGCCCTCGCCAATCAAGTAATAACCGACGTGCTCGGCGGGGGCTCCTCTGCTCGTCGCGTTGCGTGCTTCGGTGGCCATGGCATTGGCCTCTTTGGCAATGGCAAGCTCGTCACGAGCAGACTGCGCGGCCAAGACCTCGACCGCCTGGCGATAGCGATCACAGGTCTCAAAATCCATCTGGGTGTAGATGCCGGAGGGGTCGCGTCCAAGCTCGCCGTGAACGAGGCTGCAGCGCTCGAAGACCTGCCGCCAGGGCACGGTCTTGAGTTCGATCAAGGTGCGTACCGCGAAGGACACCACTTCGGCAGCGCGAGCGGAGGTCCACGCCGAGTTGGTTTCTGCGCCCTGCCCACGGGCGGCCAGATGTTCCAGGGCCTCGACCATGCGATCGAGGCAGATGGCCCGCAACATGGCAGGAAAGGCCCATAGCTCGCCGATGCGCAGTGGCGCCTGTACCTGCACGGCGGTGAGGAAGGCTTCGAACTGAACTCGACCAGGCGGGCTCGACAGCTCGACAAAGAGAGCCTCGGCGAGCACGAAGGCGCGTGCCGGGTGCGTGAGCTTGCCATTGCTCTCCGTCCTCAACCTGGGCAGCTGCGCGTAGAAGCTCGGTGGCAGGTCTCGCCGCAGGGTCTCGGCGTGTTGAGCGATGGCGTAGAAATTGTCAAGAAACCACTCACAAGCCGTAAATTGGTGAAGGTCGGATTGCTCGTTCGCGAGTACTTGCAGACGTCGGCGCAACGAGGCCAGCTTGCGCTGGTACATGCGTCCAGAGAGCAGATGCATGACCTCACTGGACGCGCTCGGTGCCGAAGGCCTACGGCGCGGGGGACTCGATGCAGCAGAGCAGCGTGCCGCCAGCTCCTCGATAAAGGCCTTGGTGAGCTCCGCCATCCGCTGTGACCTCTCTTGTGGTGGGGACCTAGTAGGGACCGAGTAGGGACCTAGTGGGGACTTAGTGGGAACCAGACATCTGCGCAACTACCTCTTCGGAGCGCACGGTCGCGGGCGGATGCAAACTCGCCACATGGAGATTCTGAACGACCCACACGGGACGCTTGGAGTGCAAGAGAATTTGCTGGGTGACGCCTCCGTGCAGGACCAGCTCGCTGAGCGTGTGCCCGTGTGAGGTCATGAGGATGATATCGACGTCTTCTTCGTCTGAGACGGTCAACACTCCCTGACGAATGCTCTCGCACTCTTTGATGACGCCCCGGCAATACACACCCTCACTGCGTATTCGGTGTTCCACTGTCCGCAGATAGGCTTTGGCAAGCTCCCGGCTTCGCTCCATCAACTGATTGAGAAGCTCGCTATCGGCCCTCGTGGCCGGTTCGCAGGTTGGCAAGACGCTGCGCACGAGGGCGTGCGCAAGCACGATCTCTGTGCCGAGGGAGCGAGCGAGTTCCAGAGCGCTTGGTAACGAGGACTCCGCGGCACTGGAGCCGTCTAGCAACACCAGGACTCGCTCAAGGGGCCGCCGATGGCTGGACTCGGCCTCGGCATCTGCTCGCACCAGCAAGAGCGACTGGGTTGCGTGTTGCGTGACTTTCTGGGCCGTGCTGCCGATCCGCAGTCGCTCGCGCTCAGGTGTCTGATGCGAAGCCAAGACAATGAGATCGACTTGCTCTCTATCTGCCACGTGCAGGATCTGTTCGGCCGGAGACCCTTCCGCGGTCTCGGTGCGAATCAGCGTCGACG
>JAHEAK010000108.1 GCA_024642805.1 Kofleriaceae bacterium
CGATGGCGATTTCGAGGCCCTTGAGCTCGCCCTTGTGCTTGCGAATGGTCGCGCAGTCGAGCAGCGCTTGCGTGGGATGTTCGTGGCTGCCGTCGCCGGCGTTGACCACCGCGCACTGCAGATGTTTTGCGATGAGCGCAGGTGCCCCGGATGCCGAGTGGCGAATGACGATGACGTCCGGACTCATCGCCATCAGGTTGCGAGCCGTGTCGAGCATGGTCTCGCCTTTGCTCGCAGAGGATCCGGAACCGCTGATGTTGATGGTGTCGGCACTCATGCGCTTGCCGGCGATCTCAAAGGAGGTGCGCGTGCGCGTAGAGTTTTCGAGAAAGAGGTTGATGACCGTGCGACCGCGCAGAGTCGGCACCTTCTTGATGGCCCGCTCGTTGATGGCTCGGAGAGTCTCGGCCACATCGAGGATCTGCACGATATCGGCGGCGCTCAGATCCGAGATGGCCAAGAGATGCTTGTGTGGGAATGCGGCAACGTTCTTGCCGCTTGCAGAACTCGTCGGACTCATGCCTCACCTGCCCGCGTGCGAACGACCACCCGATCGCTCTCGCCAGTTTCCGACAGAAACACACGCACCGATTCCGATGCCAGGCTCTCGATAGTCAGGCCCACGTAGTCGGCGGCAATCGGCAACTCGCGTCGCCCTCGATCGATGAGGGCCGCCAGCTGGACCTGACGCGGTCGACCAAAGTCCATCAGTGCATCGAGGGCCGCACGCACCGTGCGACCGGTAAAGAGCACATCATCGACTAGCACGATGTTGACGCCCGCCAAGCGAAAGGGCAGCTCGGTCGGGCCGACCTCTGGCCGCGGTAGTCCTATGAAGACATCGTCGCGGTAGAGAGTGATGTCGACGGCTCCGAGGGGTGGGCGAATGCCTTCGATCTGCTCGATGAGAGGCACCAGTCGCTCGGCCAGATGCAGGCCGCCGGTGCGAATGCCAACCAACGCCACGTCCTGCGCGCCCTGATTGCGCTCAACGATTTCGTGAGCGATGCGTTTGAGCATGCGAGCTATCGCGGCTTCGTCGGCCACGACTCGGCGCTCGACCAATGCGCCTTCCGCGTCTGGTCCCCGGTGGGTGGACACGCCAGGCCAATATCGAACTTTGCCCACCGAGGTCAAGGTACGCGGCCCAAGGGGCGTTTTTTTGACCCAAAAGCCTGTGCGGGATCGTCAACTTTCTGAACAGACTCCAGAAAAGCGGCGTCAGAGGATTTGGGATACCTTCTGATTATGGATCTGGCAGCGCAACCTGGTGAGGTCATCGATGGGCGTTACCAGGTCGTGCGCGTCATCGGGCGTGGCTCCATGGCCGATGTCTTCGAGGCCTATGACCAGCAGTCACAGCGCGGCGTGGCCCTGAAGATTTTGCGCGGCCAGGTCGCCAAGGATCGCGAAGCCATCGAGCGCCTGCGACGCGAGGCCCACGTCCAAGAAATGATCTCGCATCGCAACGTCGCCGCAGTCTACGGCGGTGGCGCGACCAAGAAGAATGAGCCCTACCTGGTCGTCGAGCTTCTGCAGGGCGTGTCAATGCGCAAGGTGGTGCAGAGCCAGGGGCCCATCGATCCGCACTATGCCGCAAGCTACATCTGGCAAGCACTGCAAGGCCTGGCCTCGGCACATGCCCTGGGCGTGTTTCACCGCGATCTCAAACCTGCCAACCTGATGCTCGAACCCTCGCCTGGGCCCGTCGAGCGAGTGGTCGTCATTGATTTCGGCTTTGCGGCTCTCGAAGGCGGCTCGCGGCTCACCAAGGTCGGCCACGTGGTTGGCAGCCTGGCCTACCTGGCTCCCGAGCGACTCGAAGGGGATCCAGGCTCGGCATCCGCCGACCTCTATGCCCTCGGCGTCATCCTCTACGAGCTCCTCACCGGCCAGCGACCCTTCATCGCCGACGACGAGCTCAAACTCATCGAGATGCAGCTCAACCAGGCACCGACGCCACCTCGCAGCGTGGTACCCGACGCAAAGATTCCGCCAGCGCTCGAAGAGGTGGTGATGCGAGCACTCAGCAAGTCGCCAGCCGGTCGCGCCAGTCACGCCCAGGCCATGGCCAAAGAGATCGAAGCCGCCATGGCCCACAGCTGAGCTTGATCGCATCGGCCAGGCTTGTGCTCAATAGTGGAAGCCAATGCCGACTTCGAGCAGCGTGGTCGTGAGGAAGGTGTCGTCGTAATTGGCGGAAGGCGGCCCGAGCGCGATGCTGCGATAGCGAATCCGGCCGCCAATGGTCAGGAAGTCATTGAGCCAAATGTCGCTGCCAATCCCGATGTGAAAACCGGTGCCACTGCTTTCCAGGCCGAAGTACTCGCTGCTGAGCGCATAGAGGCCCAGACCCACTTGTAGATAGGGACTCACATCGCTTGCCATACCTCGCAGGTAGACACGCGAACCAATGGTCCAGCTATCGAGCACCAGATAGTCGACCTGGGTTCCAAAGCCGGTCTCGATGTCGGCGGCGTTGTGGAAGCTCTCGGTCCAGCCGAACTCCAGCGTGGCTCTGGGCACCAGGTGAAAGCCACCAAAGAGTGATGCGCCGGCCCCGCGTTGCAGCACTTCGGGACCTCCGGTTTGTCTCACGAAGGCCGTGCCGTGGGCGCCAAAGCCCAGGTACCAGCCCGGTGGCGGTTCCAGATGGTTGTTCTCGGCAAAGCGAACGCGCTCACGATAGCCCTCGGCCTGCGCGTCACTCGCAACGGAAGCGCTCACAAGGAGCGCAAGGATGGCTACCACCTGCTTGTTCATGCTCTGGCCTTCTGCAGTCTGGCAGCATCCTCGAACGCCCTTTTCTGCCGCCTTGCCACGACCACGATTTTGTCTAGAGCAATCGGCGTGCCGCGCTACGCGCCAGCCACGCACCGCAGCAGCACCTGGCCGGAATGCGAGCGCAGCTCAGCCTGTTGCGTTTTGCCTCACCAGCAGCGTTCTGCCATACACCAAGCTTGTGCCCCCATGCAGGCTAGGGACAGGAGCGCGTTCGGTCGCTCTCTTGCACGCACTGCTGGTCGATGGCGCAGGGAGCGTCGCTTGAACATGCCTCTGCCGCCATGCGCTCACAGTGCTCGTCGCCGAGGTTGCAAGTCTCGGTGTCGATACCGAGGCAAGCGCGGTTATCGGCACACGCGGTGGCGCACACGCAGGCCACGGCCTCGGCGGCATCCACAGACGCATCGGGCCCAGCGGCCTGCTCCGAGTCGGCAAGCTCTGTCGTCCGTGTACACGAGCCGGCGCCTGGCACCAGCAGGAGCGCCACGGCCAGGTGGACGAAGATTCTCATGGTTGCTCCACGCACTCAGAGGCCTCGACTCGACAGAGTAATCGCATGGCCGCTGCCGCGAGAGAAGAATTATTCTTAGTCGCGAGGAGTTGATGCAAGTAATCGGCGGCGAGAACATCTTGGCCTGCCTGGTGAGCCAGACGCGCCTGATCGTAGAGCGTAAAGGGCACCAGTGCATGATGTGGGTAGCGGCGTCGCAACTCCGCGAGCGCTCGCTGTGCCTGACCCACTTGCCCTCCCGCCATGGCTTCCTCGGCGCGCGCATAGAGCTCTTCTGCCGTGAGTCCCCTCTCGCTCATGCCCATGGCCGCGGGTGTTGGAGGCTCCTCTACCTGCGCGCCGCCAAGCGGCAACCAGTCTCGCAGCGAGCGCATGCTCGCATCTTGCCACTCGCCCTGCCCAGCAAAGGCCGGCCACACGCGCGCCATGAGCCCGTAGCAGACCAACCCACCGCGCACAGCGGCTTCTGGCCGCGCGCCCTGCTCTGCAAGGCTCGCGCTCGTCACAGGCACTTGCTCGACCTGGCGTCTCGCCAAGCCAAGATAGAGAAGCAGGCTGCAGGCAAGCGCAATGGGCGCAGCGAGCGACCACCATGGACGCGCCACGACCGACCTCGGCACGGGTAGCCGGGCCGCCAGATCGCGACCGACACGTTGTAGACACTCTTCACTTGGCTCCGCGCATTCGGCCAGACGTGCCCGGCGAATTCGCTCGATGTGTGCGCTCATGGCACTCCCTCCATGCGCTGATCGCGCTCGATCTTATCGGCAAGCATTCGCTCCGCCTTGCGTATGCGCTGGCGCAAGGCCGGAATCTTGCTCTTCTGAATTTCGGCTATCTCTTGCAGGCTCAAGCCCTCGACGTGGCGCAGCACGAAGGCAACCTGAAACTTGGGTGGCAGCGAGGCCAGGTGCGCAAGGGCATGCTCTGCCAACTGCCTGGTGCGGGCCTTGTCCTCTGGGCTCGCCTCGGCATCGACAAGAGCGGCCAGCGCCTCGTCACTGAGTGCCTCGGTGGGCCGTCGCCGGCGTGTGCGCAAGCGGGAAAGGGCGACGTTGGTGGTGATGCTGTACAGCCAGGTGGCAAAGCTAGCCTCCTGTCGAAAGCGATGAAGCGAGCGAAAGGCCTCTAGGAAGACTTGCTGGAGCAGGTCTTCGATCTCGGGGTCGCGGCCGAGCAAGCGAGACAGACGCCCGTGGGTCAATCGTGCATGTCGTTGGTACAGGCTATCGAATGCCTGGCGATCGCCGTCCAGGGTCGCTTGCACGAGGGCCAGGTCGACACGCTCGGACTTGCTTTCGAGCTCGACGGCGAGAGGAGCGCTGTGCAGCCTGGCAAGAGCCACGAAGATCATCGCCTGCCTCCCATCGACCAGGACAGTCCAAGCGCCATGCTCGGGGCAAAGCGATCGCGCTGAGCTCTCTCGATGCCTTGGACGGTGTAGCGCTCCTCGAAGAGCTGAGCTTGCACGGCCAGACGTGTCACAAGCGAGAGCTGCGAGCTGAGAGCAAAGGCAAGGCCGAGGCGTGCCCTGGCCGCGCCGCCGAGCTTCCAATCGCTGTAGCGTTGATCTTGATAACGCAGATCAAGGTGCGTGGCGTCGGCCAGCACTTGCATGCCAGCAAAGACGCTCAGCCCGCCGACACCAGCCCTGCGCTCTACACCGAGCGCAAGGGCGTACTCGTCGAATGCGCTTTGACTCTCGCTATGGGTACGTCCATCGGCACTGAGCACTGCATGCCAGTGGCCGCCCAGCAGATGCGAAGCTCCAAGCTCGAGGCCAAGGCTCTGGGCCGTGCCGAGATTTCCCAGCGCATAGAATTGGCTAGCGGGCTCGTCTATCGGCGAGGGCCGAGTCGATGCGCCGCTGCCAGTGCGGATCGCAGGCGAGCCTGTGCGCTTCGCAGTAGCGTCGAGCGGAGCTGCATCGTGCGAGACCTTGGCCTGCGATCGTAGATCAGATGGCGCCTCTTCCCTTGGTGCGTAAGGGGTGGCCTCAGGGGTGGACTCAGGGGTGGCCTCCGCCGCGGGCTGAGACGCAGCCAGCGCCGTGGCCTGGTCGCGCTCGACGACCAAATCGAGGATGACCATCGCGACCAATCGCGCCGCGTCGGCACCGTGCAGCGCTCCAAGCTCTACGACGCGTTCCTGAGCGCCAAGGCCGACGCGCAACAGGCCGCGCTCTTCGTGCAGGCGCAGGCCTTCAGGCAAGGAGAAGCCACGGATGCGGGCCGCATGCATGAGCTCGCGCATTTCGAAACGTTGGAGCGAGCCCTGATCCCACTCGTGGGCCTGGTCCCGCTCCTGGTCCCGCTCCTGGACCAGCTCCTGGGCCCAGGCTCGCGGGTGCGCCGTGACCAGAGTCCACGACGCTAGCGGGACCAGGCCCAAAGCCAGGACCAGCCTGCCGGTCGCGCGCTGTGCAAGAGAAGCCACGTGTACTTAGTGACCGGCCACGGGAATTTGGAAAAAGTTTTTCACTTTGTCTGGGTGCGGCAACCAATGCCCTCGTAACCCCTCCTCACAACCCGGCGCCGCTGGCCGCCAACTCATCGGAGAAATCATGAAAAAGCTCACACTCAACGCAACCTTCAGTTACCTATGCCTGCTCCTCTGTTCATTGGCGCTCCCCGTGGGCGCGTGCAGCGATGAATCCAACTCGGGCGACGACATCTTCATCGTCTGTCAGACCACCAGCGACTGCGTGTCCCGTGGCGGCGTGTGCCAGCAAGAACAGTGTCGCGCCGATAATGAGTGCAGCTCGGATGCCGACTGCGCCAGTGGCAGCTGCGTGCCCGACGCCGACTTCGGTGGCCTGTGTGTGAGCTTCGGTCCTCCCAACCCCGGCCCGGCTTGGACCTGCACCAGCGGCTCTGACTGCCCCGTCGGCCAGGGCTGCGGCTCCGATGGCCTGTGTCACATCGATGGCGAGTGCAGCTCGAGCGCCGACTGCAGCGGTAGCGATATTTGCTACAACGCAGGCAATGACGATCCGGCTGGCTTCTGCGCCAGCGATCGCCCTGCGGTCAACCCCTACTGTCGCGCCGACGGTCAGGGCGCCTGTCGCTACGAGTGCTACCAGGACGGCAGCTGCGCGGCTGGCTCGACCTGCGTGGCGGGCTTTTGCCACTGGGATGACGAGTGTGCCGACGTCAACGACTGCACGCCCAACCACCTGTGCGAGCCGCTCTTTGACCACAACGTCAATACCTGTACCGAGGATCCCGATCCCAGCTGCGTCAACGCGCCTGATGGCGTGTGCCGCCTGGCCTGCGCTAGCACGCAGGACTGTCTAGCCGGTGGCACCTGCGAGACGGATAACTACTGCCACGCCGACAACGAGTGCACGACGCCCGCCGACTGCACCGTCGCCGGCGAGACCTGCTTGCCTCGTGAGTTCTTTGGCGGCCTATGCGGCGTGGACCGCCCCTAGCTATCCATCCAAGCCCTAGCACAGGGCAGAAACGAAAACGCCTCGCCTGCACTGCAGTCGAGGCGTTCTTGTTGGCGGGACGAGAGCGAGCTACTTACGAGGGCCAACGACTTCGGAGATTTCGTTGGCCAGCTCCACGGTCATGCCCATGGTGTGATAGCCCTTGTCGACGTAGGTCACGGTTCCCGTGATGCCGCTGGCAAGACGACTCGACAAGAAAGTCGAGGCGTGGCCAACCTCTTCCGCCGTGAGCTCTTCGGCCAGCGGCGAGTTCTTGGCCGCGTAGTCGATCATCAGCTGCATCGGACCAATGGCGCCAGCCGCACGCGAGTTGTAAGGGCCAGCGGAGATGGAGTTGACCCGATGTCCCCACTTGCGACCAGCCTCGTAGGCAAGCACGCGCGTGTCGGATTCGAGGGCAGCCTTCGCCGAGGACATACCGCCGCCGTAAAAGGGAATGACGCGCGCACCAGCGAGATACGAGAGTGCCAAGAAGGAACCGCCCGGTCGGGTGAGCGGGCCGAAGTAGCGAATGCAGGAAGCAAAGCTGAAGGCCGAGACGCCCATGGCTGCCAGGTAGCCTTTGCGGCTGGTCTCGAGCAGTGGCTTCTTGACCTCGGGGCCATTGGCCAGGCTGTGCACGAAGACGTCGAGGGCCCCATCGCCAAAGTCACTGTGCAGCTGGGTGGCTACGCCTGCAATGCTGACATCCCCGTGATCCTTGTAGCGACGGCTCTCGCGGATCTCCTCGGGCATGTTCTCGAAGGTGTCGTAGTCGGCGTCGAAGGCGTAGATCTTCTCGAACTCCATCTTCGAACCGTCGGGCAAGGTCATCGACTCATCGAACTTGCCCTTCTCCAGTAACTTGGTGAAGACGCCGTACGCGGGTGGCCAGGTGCCGACGCAAATCTTGGCGCCTGCCTGGTAAAGCGACTTGGCGATCGCAAAGCCGAAGCCACCATCGTCGGCGACTCCAGCAATGAAAGCGCGCTTGCCCTTGAGGTCGAAATCAAGCATGGGCGCATCTTTCCCAAAGCCCCGGCGCGAGTCAATTCCCCGGGGCATTTGCTGCAATTTCAGCTGACTCGAAGGCTAGCTAGCCTCAGTCGACGACGATCTGCTCGAGATCGAGGCCGCCGGCGATGAGGTAGGAGACCGCGTCGGAATAGCCGTAGAGCTCCAAACCGCAGCCGCCGGTGCAGGTCAAATCGTGCTGGCCAGGGCTCACGGAGATGCGCGCGGCGCCGCGGCCGTTGCCGCCCATCACGACCAGCTGCGAGCCGACGTCGGTGCCGTCGAGCTTGACCTGTGCACCCATGGTGGCGACCACGGAAATGTACTGGCTGTTGTACTCGGCAGGCACGAGAAAGTCGTAGCTCGAGCGGAACTGCTCGACGGGGACAGCAATGGCCATCGAGGGGTCGCCGATGCCGACGCTGCCAAAAGGATTGGCTGGATCGGGACCGATGACCGACTTGAGGTAGTGGCCGATGAGCACAGGGTTGTTGGCGCTCACTTCGACATCACCGGTGATTTCCACTTCGCAGAAGGCACCCGCGTTGAGGGTCGGGCAGCTGGCTGCAGGATTGACGGTCACCATGGTCCCGTCGACCTGTGCCATGATGCGCAGGACGTCGTTCTCGTTGACGCGCTTCTGCGAGCGAGCGATGGCGTACTCGTTACCCCAGGTAGAGGTCGGCAGCATCATTTCCTCGATGTGGTCAGCACAGCACTGGGCACCAGGGCTGAGGATCGAAACCGCCTCGTGTCCCGAGAAGACCGCGATCGTCGCCATGTCGCCTCCGGTCACTTGCACGTGCGTGCCGGTGAGGTCGCCGGTTGCCGAGCTCTCGAGATTTAGAACCTCGAAGGCGTTGAGGGTGAAGACAGTAGGCGTACCGGCCGCGATCGCTGGTTGGGTCAGGCTGGCTCGCACGTCGGCGGTTGGGGTCACGGTGACCTCGGTGCCATCTTGCCAGGCGGCGACCGTGACGTAGCCGTTGAAGTCTCTGCCATTGCCAGGCTCGGTCCTGCGCTGCAAGCTCTGGTAGGTCATGGCGTAGTACTCGGTATCGAAGGTGTGGCGTGGAATGAGCAGCGAACCGTCGTTGGAGAACACATCCTCGTTGTCGAGAGGATTGAACTGATAGGCAACCACCGGTACTTCCGCACGCAGGCGATACGACCTGCGGCTGACGCTGGTGCTGGTCACGCTCTGATCGGCAAAACCGAGATTGGCGGGATAGATGCTGGTCACTTCAGAGGCTGGAATCGTCGACACGACGCTCATGCCACTGCCGTCCTCTAGGGTCACGTCGACGGCAAAGGGATGCGGATTGGAGACGACGATGGCAAAGGGCGCAGCGTCGGCGTTGAGCGCGCACACGTCTCGGGTCACGCAGGTGAAACCGTTTGGACAGCCATCGTCGCCATCGCACTGGTCAGCGAGCGCATTGCCGTTCTGGCACACGCGCATGTTCTCGAAGAGCTTGACGCCTGGTGTGGTGAGCTCGGCAAGCGTGCAGCCAAAGAGCGAGTCCGCCACGTCTTGCACCTGCACCGCGTTGTCGAGATCGACGGCCCAGTACTCACAGCCGAGGTAGGAGCGAGCGGCTTCGGCTTCCGCGCACAGGTTGCGACAGGCACCACCGCTGCAGTGATCGTCGCCCGTGCAGGTCTCGACATCCGCGCCGCGCTGGCCCTGATCGGAGCAAGACGCAACCGTGTCGCCGTCGCAAAAGTTCTGCCCAGGCGAGCACTCGACGCAGCCGAAGGTCGGATCGCAGATCGATGCCGTGCACTGCTGCGTGACCTCGAAGTGGCCATTGACGCAGCTCATGAAGGAGTTGCCGTCGCACTGCGTGGCGTTGGCGATGCATTCAGCGGTACCGGCGTCGCTTGCCTGCACAGGGTCGCCGTCGGCGCTGGCTCCACATGCAGCGAGCCAAAGAGCACAGAAAATAACTAGTGGTTTTAGTGACATATAGAATCCCCCGCGGATGCGTCGCGGACACTAGCACGAGGCGAGAGCGGGACAGAACGCAAATCGCCAGGCCACCGGGAGGCAAAGTGCCAGACCGCTTTCTCAGGACGGTCCGCGCAGCAAATCGCCAAGGGTGGCCAGCAAAGCCGGTTGCGGGGGTGAAATGCCGCTAGCCATGTTGGAGAATCCGACCAGCCAATGCACATGCACAAGGTCCTTGGTGTCACTGCCATTTTGCTGGCTTGGGGCGCTCCGCTCTCCCACGCCGATTCCGCAGATCGGTCAGACTCCGCCAACGAGCCAGAGCTGCAGTGGCGAGCGCAGGCGCAGGGCGGGCTCTTGCTCACCAGCGGCAACTCCTCCTCGACCACCCTGGCTGGCGCTCTGAAGGCCTCGCTTGTCACCGGCGACAATCGCGTCGACCTGCACCTGGCCGGCGCCTTTGCGCGCAGCTCCGTTTTCATGGGCACTGATCGTAACGGCGACATGCTCTTTAGCCAGGATGAAGTCGAGCGCATCACCAGCATCGCTTCCCAAAGCTGGCTTGCCAGTACTCGCTATGCTCGCGCGCTCACGCGCCGCAACCTGCTTGTCGCCACCACCTCGCTGGCCAGCGACAAGCCCGCCGGTACCAACCTGGTAGCCAGCGGCCAGCTCGGCTATGGCCGTGTGCTCGCCGCCACCAACGAACACCGCATTACTCTCGAAGCGGGCTATGACTTCAGCTACGAGCAACTCCGTGCCGACGATCGCAATCGCAAGATTCACTCGTTGCGAGGCTTCCTCGGCTACGAAGGCCGACTGAGCGAAGACACCAGCCTCGAGCTCTCGGGCGAAGCGCTGGTCAACGTCAACAGCGTGCAGAGCTCGAGCGGCCCGATCGATCCCATCGACGACACTCGCTTCAAGAGCGAGGTAAGCCTCACAACCGAACTCTTCGAGCGCCTGAGCTTTCGCTTCGGGTTTAGCGCTCGCTACGACAATCGCCCGGCTCTGCGCCCCGAGCTAGCCCTGCCCTACTCAGCCGACTTCAAGCCCGAGGCCGAGCGCCTCGACTCTCGCACCGAAGCGACCCTCATCCTGACGCTTCTGTAGACCCATGATGAATAAGACTTTTTCTGCATCGCTCGCCGCGATCCTGCTCTTGGCCACCACGTCGGCACGGGCGGACGATCGCGTCAGCGTGGGTGCATTCCTCGGCACGCACATCTTTAGCCAGAAGCTCGAGCTCGGCGCCTTCGACACGGCATCGGACTCACCGAGCAACAGCATCGCCTTCGGCGTACGTGCCGGCTATCGACTGCTCGCCAAGCTCAGCCTCGAGGGCGAGCTCGCCATCATGCCGACGCACACGCGCCTCTCCGACGACGAGCTCACCGTCATTGCGGGTCGCTTGCAGGGGCGGTGGGACTTGGTGCCCGACGAACGCATGCGTCCCTTCGTCACCGCAGGCGTGGGCGTGCTGGCACTCTCGACCACCAACGCCGCCGTCCTCGAGGAGGACAGCGACTTGACGAGCCA
>JAHEAK010000723.1 GCA_024642805.1 Kofleriaceae bacterium
ACTCCAGGGCCGAGAAGAGATCCACCAGATCCAGCGAGCTACCCAGGGCTTCCGCGCCGTTCGCCGTATCCTCCTTGAAGAGTCCCAGAAGCCGAACCGTGTCGAGGTCGATGAGCTCGGTCGAAGTATAGATGTGCAGGTCGTGCGCGGTGAGTTGCTCGAGGAAGGACCAGATAGGCTGCGAATCGAAGTCGAGGAAGTGACGAGCAACGTTGGCACTGCGGTACATGGCCAGGTCGAGTGGCAACTCGGCGGCCCCCGCTGACTTTCCAGGATCGCGCCAACGCTGGTAGGTGTCGGTGAGGATGCGGGTGAGCAGCACGGCAACCAGGTCGTCGCGCAGTCGCCAACCAGCCAGCTTCTCCACCACTTCGGAGCTTGCCAGCTGGGTCAGCAGGGCGTGATAGCGGACCAGCATAGCCTGCGCGCCAGGCGGCGGGGCAATCTGGGCAAGCAAGGCACTGTGCGGACCGAGGCTATATCCCGCAGGCCCAAGCTGCGTCGTCAACAAACAGCCAAGGTCGTGGACCACGAAGAGTGGCAAGTGGATTCCCAAGCGAGACACCGAATTGCACCAGGCTGCCGCCCTCACCTGTGCCATCGGGTTTTCCACGTGCACATGCGAGAGCGCCATCGTGCCCACCTGACGAGCAAGGTAGGAGCGATGCTGTGATTCTGGAATCGGCATGCGCGCGCCTCGTCGCTGCTAGTGAGCGACCTCGAAAGAAGGCGTTGGTATACGAGTCCGCACTAGCTGCCGAACTTCGACGATGCGAAGACACTCTCGAGGAGCTGGTCGACCTCACGAACCATGCGCTGTGCCGTCTCCTGGTGGATCGAACTGAGCGCGGCCTTTATCTCGTTGAGGTTCTTGAGCTGCGAAAAGAGTTGGATGTCAGACAAATCGCTGCCAGAGGTCAGCAGGCTGCGAATGAGATTGAGCTCGGAGAGCAAATCTTCGAGGCTCGCCTGGGGTCCGATGAAGCGCCTCTCATCGGGATGCTCGCGGTAATAGCCGTCGACGATGGGATTGACGATCTCTTCGAGGAGCTCGGCCTGATCGAGGTTGTTCCACATGTGTCGCAGGATGAAGAAGTCACCGTCGGTGACCTGCGAGCGGCCATCGAAGACAGCGGAGGCAGCAAAGAGCTTGAGCAGCTTGACGGCTCGGCGATCGGAGACCGTGATGCCTTCGGAGCGTATTTGGAAGATGAGGCCCTTGTACTTGGCCATGAAGTCTTCGGGAAAGACCATGAACTGACCGAAGTTGGCGTGCAGATGGCGCAGCTCGGTGGCCGAGATGATGGGGCGCACCGCCGCTTTGACACTGCTCATCTTGCGCACCTCGTTGGCGACACCGCGGTTGAGCAGCTCGTGAAAGTGGTAGGAGTCGAGATTCTTCGACAGCACCCGCAAGAGAAAACGATCGAACATCGCCGAGAGGTTGTCGTCGTTTGGGGCCTCGTTGGAGGCGGCAAAGAGCGAGATGAGAGGCACCTCCATCACCTCGGGACCATTGGCGTAGCGACGCTCGTTGATCACCGAGAGCAGCGAGTTGAGGATGGCCGAGTTGGACTTGAAGATTTCGTCGAGAAAGACAATTTCCGCCTGGGGCAACATCTTCTCGGTGCGGCGCGTGTACTTGCCGTCTCGGAAGGCGCGAATGTCGACAGGACCAAAGAGTTCGTTTGGCTCGGTGAATCGCGTGAGCAGGTATTCAAAGTAGTCGGCGTTGACCAGCTGCGCGAACATGCGAATCAGCGCGGACTTTGCGGTACCAGGAGGGCCAACGATCACCATGTGCTCGCCGGCGATGGCGCTGATGAGCATCAGGCGAATGATTTCCTGTTTGTCCAAGAAGTGCGAGTTGAGAACTCGAGCGACTTCCTGAAATTGCGAGCCGAGGCGCGCTATATCTACCGGAGCGTTTACCGGCGAGGCAGCGGGACCAGGCTTAGGAGGCGGACTGTGCGGGGGCATTTCCATCGGGTGTAGGCGCTGACTTTAACACGCCTCCCAGGTGGCGGCGCAGGCGCTCAGCAAGCCCCTCTATGACCCCCTCGCCCAGGTATTCGGCCGCTTGGGCACGGTGAACCCGATAGCGATACGCGAAGCCCTCGTGCGAATCCAGACCTGGCGGTGCAGCCAATCGCGGATCCACCAGCTCCAGTGCCGCTGGCAGGGCAAAGAAGCTGGCCAGCCCACGCGCGCGCTGGTTGGCGCTGAGGACGGTCGCGAGAATGGGGCTCTTCTCGCGCACACCAATTTCCTGAAAGGCCAAGAGGCCGTTTAGGTGCACCAAGAAGGCGGCGACCGAGCGAACATCCGCCTCGCTAGGAGTCCGCTCGAGCATTTGTTCGAAGCTGGCGGCAAAGCGCGCGGGCGCTTCGGTGAGCGCGAAGGGGTCGCGAGCGCGAAGACTCGTGTAGGAGATGGCTCGTGCAAGCTCGGCATCGCGCAAGAGGAAGACGGCGTCCTCCCAATGCAAATGCGGTCCTTGATTCTTGGCCAGCAGCAGCTGGGAGAGCGGAGAGCGCCGCACCAGGGCGACGACGACGGCGGCAACATCCGCCCCTTGAAAGAGTTCTCGAAAACCAGCCCGACTCTCTTCGCGTGATACTCGACGCAGATCGGACCAGCGCAGCAGGCGAGTCGGTGGTTCTTGCCCCTGAAAGCTGGCCGAACCGGTCCACCAATGCAGCTTCACGTCGCGCCGACCAATGTGAAAGAAACCGTGCAGGAGGGCGTGGCGAGCCATGACGCGCCGACGATTGACGCTCCGTGGCCGGGCCGCGAAGGCCTGCGCAGAGGCGATGACTTTGGCGCGCGCGGTGGAAGTAAGACTCCAATTCTCCGCATCCGGATGTGCCAGGAAGAGCAAGTTGTGCACGCAGGCAGCCAGGTTCAATTCGTCTTCCGCAAACAGGCAGGGCGGCGGATTGACCACGATGTCGGCGAGAACCTGCTCGCGTGCCTCGTCGATGGCGACCAGGGGCACAGTGGCGTGG
>JAHEAK010000724.1:0-1143 GCA_024642805.1 Kofleriaceae bacterium
CCAATTTCGACGCGTCGATTGACCGTGAAGTTGCAACCATGACCAATGAAGGTGTGGCTACCGATGATCAATTCCGGGTCGTCGAAAAAGCGCCCGCTCTTGATGCTAAGGCTGCCAGAGATCGAGACATGGTCGCCCACGTAGATCTTGGTGTGACCGATGATGTAGGGCACCTTCTCGATGTACAGAGCCTTGCCGGCCGACTCGCACCGTGATCGGAAGAGCGGCTCCGCCCAAAGCACCCCGTGTGCCCGCTCGCTGGCTTCGCGCACCAAGACCTGGCCGGCGTAGGCCGCTTGAGCGACTTTGCGAACCAGAGCCGTATCGGGCACGTTGAAAGTATTGACGCCCTTGGCAACACGGTAGACCAGGTCGAAAACCGGACCTTCACGTCGGCGAATCTTGAGTGCAATTTGATCGAGTAAGGCCAAGAGAAACTCCTACGAGGTGAGCTTGGTCAAAAGAGCGACCAGATCGTTGAGATGCTCGCATTCGTTGTACTCGAGATCGGGTAGCGCGACCTCGAACTGGTCCTCGATCTCGAAGAGAAGTTCGAGGGCTTTGGTCGACTCGATGCCCAGATCGCGAAACACGTGGGCGGTGGCCGCAAAGTCAGGGGAGATCTTGCCGCCACTGAGATTGACTATGATGTTTCGCATGCGCGCTTCTACCGATGACATGTGCAGATACCTTCTGACTTGGGCGTAGGGCTGTGTTTGAGCGTAGTGCTCGGCGAGTGCTAGGGGGTCGAAAGCTCCTGCACCAGCGCCTTCTTGTTGATCTTGCCACTGCTGGTCTGGGGCAACTCGTTTCGAAAGTACACCTCGTCAGGAACCATGTAGGCCGGCAAGCGCTCTTTGCACGCCGCCTTGACGCCTGCCTCATCAATCGCCGATCCGGGCTTGCGAACCAAGATCGCCACCAAGCGATTCTCGATGAGCTGGTCGGGAACCGCTACCACGGCGAAGGAATCGAGGTCGGCGGACATGGTCGAGAGAGCCAGGTCAATTTCGTTGAGCTCGATGCGATAGCCGCGACTCTTGACCATGTCGTCGTTCCGGCCCTGAAAGTGGAAGACGCCGGCCTCGTCGCGGCGAGCGACATCACCCGTGTAGTACACGCGTTCATTGAGGTGAGGAAGCA
>JAHEAK010000724.1:1153-3002 GCA_024642805.1 Kofleriaceae bacterium
AGCAGAGGGAAGTTCTTGAAGGCAGCGCCGGTCTTCTCTTCGTTGTTGTAGTAGCCGAGCGCCACGTGCGATCCGCGCAAGATGAGCTCGCCCGACTCGCCTGGCGCGCACTCCCTGCCCTCGCTATCGACCACATAGGCCTCGGTGTTCTCGAAGGGAATGCCGATCGGCAGGGGCTTGTCGATTTCGATGGCGTCCACATCGTCTAGACGATGGTACAGACAGTAGATGGTTGCCTCGGTGGGACCGTAGAGATTGTAGAGCTTGGCTTCGGGAAGATGCTCATGCAGCACCTTCATGAACGAGGGTGGGCACACGGCAGCGCCGGAGATAATCGTCTTGAGTGACGACAAGTCGTAGCGACCAAAGACCCGCGGGTTGTTGATCATCGTGCCGATGACCGTCGGCACGGTCGCCATGAAGCTTGCCTTGAAGCGCTGCACGGCATCGAGCACCGTCGTGATGCGTGTTTGATTCTCGATGAGAATCATCTCGGCCCCCGTGGCCGCCATGTTGAAGATCTCCATGCCGGAGATATCGAAGGTGAATGGCGCGACGTTGACCATGACATCGTTCGACTGCAGCTGCAGCTCGGCCAGGCACCAGTCAACGTAGGTGAGGATGTTGCGATGCGAGAGCATCACGCCCTTGGGCTTGCCGGTCGAGCCCGAGGTGTACATCACGTAAGCCAAGTCGGTATCCACGGGGCGCTGTTCATCCGCGAGGGGCGCACTGGCGCGCACCTCCGAGAAGCCGTGCACCTTCAAGCCAGAAAGCTGGCCGCGCAGGGCGGCCGGCGGCTCGTCGGAGAAGGCAATGACGTGCTCGAGACAACGCGGGCGCTCACTGCTGGTCGCGATGCGTTCGAGATTAGCGTCGTCGGCGAAGAGTGTTCGGATTTGACAGTCATCGACGATCTGAAAGGTCCGCTCGATGGGAAAACTCTTATCGATCGGCACGTAGGCTGCTGCCGCTCGTAGCGCACCATACTGGCCACACACGTAGGCCTCGCTCTTGGCCCCGATCATGCCGATGCGATCACCGCGACGGGTTCCGTTTTGCACCAGAAAGCCCGCCAAACGCCGAGAGAGGGCATCGGCCTGGGCAAAACTCATCTCGCGATCGTCGACGCGTATCGCGACCTTCTCGCCCATTTCGTGGGCACGCTGACTCAATTGATCAAAGATGAGATGATGCATCATGCGGCTCCCCGGCCGCCGCCGACTATATCAGACCACTCGCGCTCGGACCCCCTGACACCGGGCGGGAGAGCTCGCCGAAGCGATACCCTTGACCCTGGCCGCGCCGCTGAGCGCCGCCGAGCGAGCAGGTGCGCTTTGGGCCGCCCGATCGCGCGCGCAATGAGTACATCTGTAGCTGGCGAGCCGAACCCGACTCGACATCAGGGCAGCCGAGCACTGCCTACAGTGGCGCCCCTTGTCTAGTCGGGAAGGGGTTGGGTAGACTCATCATTGTGGAGGTGCCAGCGGATACGCAGTCTCGCATCGAAGTCCACCTGACCTCGGCCTGTCAGCAAGTGGGTGAACTGGCACTCTTGCTCCGGCCCCTGTACCGCGCGGGCGTGCTCTTCATTCCATGCAAGAGTCGACTCGATGAGCTGGCCCCGCACTTCGCACTGCGGATGGTCCTCGCCGACCTGACGCTGGTGCTGCGCGCGGCGGCCAGGCGTGTGGATCCATTTGCGCACGGCCTACCAACCGGCGGCTATCCTGGCTTTGCCGTTCAGCTCGAAGACATCGATGGACCGGGTTTGGAATTCATCGCACTGCTGACCCAGCCAAGCAGTGGCACCTTGCCTTTCGGTGTTCCAACCTCGGCCCTTCAAGAT
>JAHEAK010000109.1 GCA_024642805.1 Kofleriaceae bacterium
ACGCGCAAGCCGAAGGAATCCATCGTGTATTGCGGGATGTCGCATAGCCAGGGCGATCCGTTCCAAGAGGTTGCCATTGACGGGCAAGAAAATGCTTGCCTGGATTTTCGCTACACGGCGCATCCGAGAATGAACTGGTGGTTCGACCATCATCAGAGTGGCTTTCAGCCTCCGTCGCTGCGCCAGCACTTCGAGGCCAACCGCACGGGGCAGAAGTTCTTCGACCCGCTCGCGCGCTCGTGCGCAGTCTTTACTGAGCAGGTCCTTCGAAGTCATTTCGACTTTCGAGCCGAGGACCCCGAAGGTCATTGGGCGCAGCTGAGCGCCTGGGCCGATAAGATCGACGGTGCGCTCTTTGCCAGCGCCGCTGAGATCGTCGAGCTCGGCGATCCGGCTCTGCAGCTGATGGAATGGCTAAAGAACAATCGCGATCCACAGCTGAGCGCCAAGCTCATCGAAAGCATGGGGCGGCGCTCCCTAGGTGAGATCGTGACCAGCCCCTGGGTGCAAGCAACCTTGCCCACCTTGCTCGAGGCACACCGCCGCAGCGTCGACCTGGTCGCGGGATCCCTGCAATTTGATGGACTGGTGGCCAGCTACGACCTCAGCGAGCACATGGCGATCGGCAGTGGCTTTGCCGCGTACATGCTCGAACCGGCATGCGTGTACTCGATAGGCCTGAGTCGTTCGGCACAATCGGTGGCGATATCGCTTGGTCGCAATCCCTGGGCCGGTGCGATGGGTGAGCGCAATCTTGCGCACATCTGCGAGCGCTACGGTGGCGGAGGTCATGCTCACGTGGGTGGCATCACCATGCCCGATGGCGAGCTGGCGCGCGCTCGCGAGATCGTCGAAGAAATCCGCTTGGCCCTCCACCAGGAGGAATAGTCTCGCTCTCGAGGATGCGCGCCGGCCCTCAGGGCGAGATGCGCGTGAGGCGAATGGCATCGAAGGCAAGGTGCACGCCCGCCGGTCCATTGGTGTTGTCACCCAGGAAAACGAACTGCACGCCGCCCGCGTCGAACTCGAAATCGCCGATGAGACTCCACTCGTCGCTGGCGCTTTGATCGACGACGATGCTCGACAGAAAGCTGCCGTGGGCCACTCGGTACAAGGCCTCGCTGGCTTGGCCAAACTCGGCGGCCGTGAAGGCTTCGACCCGATACAGGCCGGCCGTCTCGAACACCAAATCCCATCGCGCGAAGTTGTCGGTGCTTGCGCTGTCGGTGGTGTTGGTCCACACCAGCGAGCCGCCAAAGCCGGCGCTTTCTGTTCGCAAGAAACCTGCTGTGCCGCCAGTGCTAACGCAAGGCGTGTCGTTGTCGAGGATGGTCTCGGTGTCGGTGATGAGCTGGCAGGGGGCGGGCTCGAGGGGATCGAAGAAGCTGCAGCTGGCTTCCTCTTGCGTGCAGCTGACCTCGCTACATACGAAATCGAAATCCTCGATGAGCGCCAGGCATACACAGGCTCGACTTCCCAGGACAGCGCCCGTACCCGTGGCCACGACCGTCCCCAAGTCAGTCAGCCCTTCGATATCTACGGAGGTGGTTCCGGCAGGCAATGCGACGGGCAAGAGATCGGGACTGTCAGCGGCGGCCTCTCGCAAGAGCAAGACCTGGCCATCGGCTCCGCGGAAGGTCAGCGCGAGTGTGCCGCCCGCCAGTGCATCTGCCAGCTGTCTGCGATCGCCTCGGCCACATACATCGATGCGCGCCGTCGAGCCATCGCCACCAGTACCGCACGCACTCGCCAGCACAGTAGCTGTTAAGAGCGTGAGCAGTGAAGGTGGTCGAGCCATGAAGGACAAGACTCTAGCACGAGAGCCCCTTTGGCCAAGTGCTACAGAATCGGTCGTATCTGCAGCTGCGGCTGCTCGTCGTCGAAGAGGACAAGGGTTGCAATCGTGCCGGCGACGAGGGTCGCGGAGGCCCCGGCCCAAAACCAGCCGCTCTTGTAGAAGGGGCGTTTGCCGGGCTTCTTTTCGACGATGCTTGGATCGAGGGCCGCGGCCAGGTCTTCTGGCTTGCTAGCGCCCGTGCCGCGCACTCTGGCTGCAAGTCGGCAGTGATCGAAACGCACGAGCTCAAGAGCGCCATCGCGAAGCCCTCTGGCAACGATCAACACGGAGGCTCCATCGGCACACGCGCTTCCGACCGCCGACAGTCCTAAGGACGATGCGCTCTCGCCGACCCGTGCGCGCGCGCGCTGCAGCGAGGCATCGACTCGTGGACTCCGCTGCGAGGCCTCCAGTGCGAAGGCCGGATCGAGCTCGAGAATACGAGCAAACCAAGAATCGGCGCGATCGTTGTCGCCCGCGGCCAGGGCGATTGATGCAAGCTCGGTCATCGCGGGAAGCAATAGGGTATCGGGGCCGAGGGTGTGGGGCGCATCCAGCGCCAGCGATGCGACCACTTGCAGGGCGCGCGCGGCTTCTTCCAAACTGCCTGCTTGTGCTTTGGCGAGACCCTCGCGCAAGCCCAATTCGAACTCTTGGGATGGCTCGGTGTCGAGGAGGGGCAGCGAGAGCGAGCTCGACAGCCGTTGGCCGACCTCCTGTGCGATGTGCTCCAGCTGGGCATGGCCGCGTGAGCTTGGCAGGGCCAGTACGCGCAGGCCTTCCGCATGGCCACTGCCCACCAGAAGCAGCAGTAGCGCGCTCGTCAGCACAACTCGTCGCACCCTGACATTGTACACATGGACTTCGGGTTCCACACAGGCCTAAGCGGCCGGCTGGCGCGCTATAGTTTTGCCAGATGTCGGGTACCCTGGATCGAGCGGCGCACTACGTGATCCATGAGAGGTTGGCCAGTGGTGGCATGGGCGAGGTGTTCCTGGGCACCATGGCGTCTCCGGCCGGCAATCGCCCCATCGCCGTCAAGCAGGTGGCCGCCGATCGTCTGCGCATGCAGGAAGCGGTCGAGAGACTCGTCGCCGAAGCGAAATTAGGCTTTCAGCTGCGCCACGCCAACATCTGTCAGGTGCTCGATCTGGTCGTGGGTGCCAAGGGTGTCTTCTTGATCTTGGAATTCGTCGAGGGGGTCAATCTGCGTACCTTGGTCAAGACCGATCAGCAGCCCTTGGAGGTTTCGATTGCCCTGCACGCCGCCCGTGAAACCGCTAGGGCTCTCGACTACGCGCACCGAGCTCGATCGGGGGAGGGCGGCGCGCTGCACCTGGTGCACGGCGACGTGACACCGCAGAACATCCTCATGTCGGTGGAAGGGGAGGTCAAACTCGCCGACTTCGGAATCGCCAGAGCACTCGGTGCGGCTTCTCCTGGATCCAATCTGGTTGGCGGTACGCGAGGATTCATGGCGCCCGAAGTCCTCAGTGGCAGCGTGGATCATCGCAGCGACATCTACTCGCTTGGCGCGACCTTGCACTATGCACTCGTTGGACAGGCGCCAGCGACGCCAGGGGATTGCCGTGCACTGGCAGGGCGCGAGGATCTGTCGGCGAATCTTCGGGGACTGGTAGCGCGTTGTCTGGCTCCGCAGGTCGAGCGACGCTACGCCAGTGCCGCGGAGCTGGAAGCGGATCTGGCCCTCGAGATGGCCAGACGATTTCCAGAATTCACGCCCTCGGTGGCGGCACGGCGAGTGCGAGCTGCCAGCGGACTGCAGGCGCGACGCGGCCATGAGCCGGCAGCAACCCTGTTTACCATTGGCTCGGAAGGCCGAACGCTTGCCCTCGACAATGGCCAGAGTGCGCGCGTCGAGGCGCCCTGGCTCGTCGAGGAGGCGCTGCCATCGCCCTCTCCAATCGCCGCGCTCCACGCAGCGAGCTCGTCGATTCCCGCTGGGCAAGGAACCATGACTCTGCACCACAAGCCGTCCACGGGTGGCGGCGTGAGCAAGCGATCGATGATCTGGTTGGCACTTGCGCTCACGGCGTGTTTCGGCGCCGTCCTGCTTCTGTGGGGGCCATGGCGCAGCGATGGCACGGCCGGGCTTGTCAGCGAGCGTGCCGATGCGGCTTCTGCGATCACGCCGCCGACCCAGATCGTCCTCCGCCGTAGCAACGAGGTGGACGCTGGCGCGATCGCAACTAGAGGACCCGTGGATGCTGGCGTCCTCACCTCCTCGAAACCCGACGCCTCCGTCAAGACATCGCGGCCCATCAAGAATCGAGCGCGTCATGAGGAGCCGGGTTTTCTCTCGGTGCATGCCAACCCGTGGGGCTCGGTGGAAGTGGATGGTCGTATCGTTGCGGAGGAGACGCCGCTCTTGCGTGTCGAGATGGCGCCCGGTCGACATCGCGTTACGGTCATCTTTGGCGATGGCTCGCGCAGCAAGACCCGCCGTATTGTCCTAAAGCCCGGGCAGAGCCAAAACCTGGGATTTAGCAAATGACTCATACGCTCACGACACAGCTGCTCGAGGGTGGGGCCGCCTCCAGGCTGCTCCTCGATCGCGCACAGATCAGTGTGATCAAGGGGCCAGACAAAGGCGTAGTGATGCCACTTGGGCTGCACACCCTCATCATCGGTAGCGCTTCGACCAGTGACCTGGTTTTGCATGACGCCGCCGTGTCTTCACGCCATGCGAGAATCTCGATCGATCGCAACAGGTACGTGCTTCGCGACTTGCACAGCAAGAACGGAGTGCAGATTGCGGGCGTCGCGGTCTTCGAGCTGCCGATCACCGGGCTCACCACATTTCAGATCGGTACCTCGACGCTGCAAATCAAACCCTTGCGCGGCCAGGAGAGCATTGAGCTTGGGCAGCCAAGACAACTGGCGGCCTTGATGGCCCACTCCGTGAAGATGCGCGCGGTGGCAACCACTCTCGAGCGCTTAGCGCAAAATGACATCACGATCCTTCTCGAGGGCGAGACCGGCACCGGCAAAGAAGTGGCGGCTCACGCCATTCACGAAGCCAGCGCCCGCCGCGGTGGTCCCTTCGTGGTCTTCGACTGCGGTGCGCAGACCGGCGACATGGCCGCCTCCGAGCTCTTTGGCCACGTCAAAGGGGCCTTTACCGGCGCTTCCGACAATCGCGCGGGCGCCTTGGCGGCGGCCGAGGGTGGCACACTCTTGCTCGACGAAGTCGGTGAGCTTCCCCTCGAGCTGCAACCTCTGCTCTTGCGGGCTCTCGAAGGTCGAGAGACCAGAGCGGTCGGTGCTTCAAAGACCTCACGACACGATGTGCGCATCCTGGCCGCCACCAATCGCAACTTGCGCGAGGAGGTACGTGCAGGCCGCTTTCGCGAAGACTTGCTCTACCGGCTCGCGGTGGCAACGGTGCGCTTGCCGCCCTTGCGTGAACGAGGAGAAGACGTGACGCGTCTTGCCCAACACTTTGCCAACGAGCAGGGGACAAGGCTGACTCCAGAACTTCTCTCGCTCTTTCAGCAGCACGAGTGGCCGGGCAATGTTCGGGAGCTGCGCCACATGGTGAGTCGTGCCGCTATCTCCACGGATCCCGCTTTCGTTGCGCCCGATCTGGGCGTCACCATGCTCGCGCTTCCCGAGGCGCGCCGTTTGGCCACCGAGGACTTCGAGCGCGACTACCTGGTCAAGGTGCTTGCCCGCGCCGCTGACAACGTCACCGAGGCTGCCAAGATCGCGGGGGTGTCGCGCCAAATGCTCACGCGCCTTATCAGCAAGCACGGCATTCGGCGCGAGCCCTAACTCACGACCTAGGGGCAGTCTGGGGCAACGCGCCCATCAGAGCCCGTGTAGACGTAGGCATCAGAGACGTAGCCTGAGCCGATCTTGTCCCACAGGCGAGTCGTCCCGTAGGTACCGCTGATCGACTGGCCCTGTTTTTGGCACGTGATGGTTACGTGCGATCCATCAGCAAGAGCACCCAGGCTGGCGCTGTTGGTGGTGGCTTGTTGTCGAACCGTAAGGGCAGCGCCGGAGGTGTTGACCCGCGCAGACGCGCCCGAACCACCCGAACCACCGGATCCGCCACAGCCGTTCTTGCTGCGGTAGTTGCGGGTGCCGTAGTAGAAGGCCTGGCTGCCGTTGAAACTGGCGCGCACCGCTACGCCATTGTGGCGCTGTTCGTAGTGCAGGTGCGGGCCCGTCGATCCGCCGGTGCTGCCGACGTTACCTATGCGCTGACCCTTGCGCACGCTCTGCCCTTGCGAAACCGCCTGCACCGAGAGGTGTGCGTAGCGGGTCGTAAAACCATTGCCATGAGAGATCTCAATCCAGCGACCGTAGCTGGTGCTGCCAGTGTTGCTAACACGGGTGACGCGGCCAGCAGCAGCGGCTACCACGGTATCGCCGAGATCGTCTGCGCGATTGAAGTCGACCGAGAGTGCAGGGCTGTGATTGGTGCGCGTCTGGCCTGCCCACACCTGATTGCATGGGAAGGGCAATTGAAAGAGCGGCGCGAAGGCCAACTGCAAACCATAGTCTACTGACTCGTCGACGTCGGAGCTCTCGTCTTCGGGCAGCGGCCCTTCATCCCACCACTCTTCATCGACGTCACCGAATTCGTCGGCTGGGTCCTGCGCTGCGAAGGCATCTTCGTCAGTCATCTCTGCGGGCAGATCGGTGACGCAGGCACTGGTGAGCGCCGTGATGAGTGCAGCGCCGATGGCGGTGTTGAGCAGGAGGCTGGCGCGGGCGAATTTGCCGCGAGAGAATGGGAAGGCGATTGAACGGGGACGCGAGTGATGTTGCATTCGGGCTGCTTCAGCAATAAGCGGACCGATCGAGCTCAGCCCATGGCTGTCTTGCAAGGGCGGAAAACCACGGGCCACTCGCCTTCGCGTTCGTGGGGAAGGGGGCCCCGGGATGAAAACCGATGGTTGTCAGCCTGCCAGGCAGGCCGGTCACGCCAGGTGGCATGCGCGCCAAGTATCTAGAATGGTATGGTTTTCTTGCCGCCCTTGCGTCGCTGCGGCGTCGGGGCTGGCCCGTGCATCGCTGCGGCCTCGCTTGGCTGCTTGGCGGCACCAGCAGCGCGCAGACCGCCTGCCAAACCGGTTTCCATCACGTCGAGCTTGGAGCGCACTTCGAAGACTTGTTTCCGCAAGCTCTCGGTCGCGTCGCGCAGTTCGGCAATCTGAGCGTTGGCGCTTTGCCCGTCTTGAAGACTGCGCAGCGCCTCTTTTGCTCGTCTGCGCATGCGTCCATCCGCATCGTCGTCGGCGATCGCTTGCAGCGAAGAGCAGGCTTGTTTTTGGCCAAGCGCTTCGAGGGAAGCAACGGCTTGCAGGCGCACGCGAAAATCTCGATCGTGCAATGCCTCGATGAGGGTCTCGCGAACCGTTCGCACCTCGCCACCCTCGTGCTCGACACAGAGGCTGACCAGCGCGCGCATGGCTGCTCGCCGTGCAAAGCTCGGTTGACCATAGGCCATGGCTGCCAGGAGATACTCGCAGTTGTCCAGATCGCGCAGCTCACCAATGGCCTGGTAAGCTTTCTGTTGAATGACCTCGGTGAAAGAGGGCCTAGTCGCGGCCTCCTGTAGCAGGGCCAAGGAGTCGCGAGCACGAATCGCGCCGAGGGATGCACAGCATTCGGCCTCGACGAAGTAGCTCTCGTCTCCTGAGCGAAGCTTCTCGCGCAGCGCCTCGGCGGCGAGCTGGTCGCCGACAAAGCTCGCCAATCCCTTGGCCGCGCCTTTGCGAACGCGCGCATCGCTCTGTTGGAAGAGAGCATCCATGAGGACGTCACGAGCAGCGCTCTGGCGCATCGTGCCGAGGCTCTCCGCGCACGCTTGTCGCAGGGCCCAGAAGTCGTCGCTGTTAAGGACCTCGACCAGTGCGTCAAACATGGCCTTTCCAGCCAGGGTTGCGCAGTGACGTGCGGCATCGATGCGGTCGCTGGCGGCCTCAGCGGCACGTAGCTCGGCGCGCCACATGGCTGGTGTCTTGCTGGTCACCATCTCGCACAGAAGGTGCTTGCCGGGATCGAAGATCGCCTGCTCGGGCTCCCGTTTGCACGCAAAGGTGAAGAGTTGTGACGCTTGGCTCACTTCAACCGGGTGGCACACCGTCTTGCCGCCGATCACCAGCAGGAGCTCGGTGGGCAGTCGAAAGAGTGGTGTGTGGGCATCGATAGAATGGGTCTGGGCGACCTCGAGACAAAACACCGAGTGCTCGTGATCCCAACGCATGTCGATTTTGAGTTTGGGGTGGCCACTGCCCTGCAGCACCCACTGATCGAAGAACCAATCGAGGTTGCGGCCACAGCAAGCTTCGATCGCTCGCGCCAGGTCACGAGTCTCGACGATCCCATGGCGATGCTTTTCGAGATAGAAAGCAAGGCTGGCGAAGAAGTCTTCGTCGCCGAGGACGCGCCGCAACATGTGCACGACGCGGCCGGCCTTGTCGTAGAGGTGACGGTCGAAGATGTCGAGGGGCTGCTGGTAGCGCTTGGTGACGATGGAGCGTCGATAGCGAGTGCCGTCCTCTGCCAGGTAGGCGCCGCCGAAGGCAGCAAGCTCGACGCCCGCGGCATCGACGCCCTCGGCGTGCTCTCGCCACAGGTATTCGCTGTAGGTCGCAAAGCCCTCGTGCAGCCAGCCTTCGCCCCAATCACGACAGGTCAATAGATCGCCAAACCACTGATGCGCGAGCTCGTGAGCGACGAGCGACTCCATGTTGAAGTCGATGGCTGCGCGCTCGTCGACCATGAGGCTGTCAGCCAGGCTCGTGGCTGTGGTGTTCTCCATGCCGCCAAATGTGAAGTCTGCGATGAAGACCTGGGCGTACTTGTTGTACGGGTAGCGCACTCCAAAGAGCTTGGAGAAGAGCTCGATCATCTCGGGGGTGCGATGCAGGGTGCGTCGACAGTCCTCAATGCGATCGGGATGGCTGTAGTAATTGACCTCGACCTCGTTCCAGTGATCGCGAATTTCGGCGAACTCGCCGGCGGCCAGTGTGATGAGGTAGCAGGAGTGTGGGACATCGAGCGACCAATGGAGGGTGCGCCGACCGCCTTTGATCTGGTCTCGTATGAGCACACCGTTGCTGAGGGCAAACCAGGTCTCGGGGACGTGGACGATGACTTCGCTGGTCGATTTCTGATGCGGACTATCAAAGCAAGGAAACCAGTGCCGGCTGTCGATGTCCTGGCCTTGCGACCAAACCTGTGTGGGCTTGTCGGGGTAGCCTTCGTCGGGGCCGGTGAAGTAGAGCCCGCGCGTTGGCGTCGCCTGATAGTCGATGACGACCTCCTTGCACTCGCCGAGCTCCAGTGGCTCATCGAAGTCGATGCGCAACCGTCGACCGTCGTTTTGAAAGGCCAGATCCATACCATCGCAAGTGATGCGCAGTACATCCAGGTCCACGGCGTCGAGCTCGATGCTCGTTCGCGCCCTGGCGATGGCGGCCAGACGCAGCATGCAGCTGCCCTTGATGCTCTTGTCGGCAAGGTCTAGGTCGAGTTCGAGACGGTAGTGCTCGACCTCGCACACTCGCGAGGGGGCGTATTGATCAGAGGTCCCAGGAAATGCGAAGTCGCGAGGCATGGCACGACGCTACCGCAGCATTCTGCTCGCCTGTGGCCCTACAGGACTTTTTCGATGCGCTTTCGCTCGCGGGCCGCTGCTCGTTCGAGGCGTCGCAGGCGCACCCGCGGATCGATAGCCCTGGCGAAAAAGACCACGATCTCCAGGACCAGCAAGACAGCCACGCCCAAGGCATAGGTGGCCACCGCGATGTAGTTGGCAGGAATGAGGAGCGCCACGCGGGACGAGGGAATCGTCAGGTGCGGGGCGGGGCCGTGCATGGCCCACAACACGCCAGCAGGCAACCAGGCACAGATCAGGCCACAGGCAACGATAGCGTTGGCCGAAGCAAGTCGATCGCGCAGTACCACGCGCCCCTGCAGGGCAAGCCAGCCGGCGACCAGTTGCACGCCCGTAGCAATCAGGCCAAAGCGGCTCAAGTTACTCATCTCGGAGCCGCGATCGCGCAGCGTTGAAAACGACAGGCTCTCACCAATGATGTCGAGCAGCCCGTAGTAGCACAGGGGATAGGCAGGCAAGACGATGAGCAATACCCGCCAGTCGATGTGCAGTGCACCCGCTCGTCGAGCCAAGAACACGAAGAGCAGACCGAGGGCAAGGAGGGTGGCCACCGAGAGCAGACGGTTCCTGCGTTCGACGTGCAGCTTGTCGGTGACGGCGCTCAGCGATGCATCGTAAATGGCTCGGTTGTGTTCGATACGAAGATCATCGTCCGCTTCGATCTGAGCCTTGTGCTCGTCGTCGAGGTCGAGCACTTCGGTGAGTGTGCGCCCCAGTGCATGGCCAGGCGCAGGCAGGCCGAGCAGAGCGGAGACGGTCGGGGCAACGTCGATGAGATCGACGGTACCAAGCAGGGCATCCGCTCGTATGCCTGCGCCCGCGAAGATGAGAGGCACCTGGAGCACCACGGGTTCTTCGCCGCCGTGACCGCCCGAGTCGGTGTGCCCGTGGTCGGCCGTGATGATGAGCGTGTCGGTGCTCAGATCGACCAGTCGCAGGCTTTCGGCAAGCTGCTCGTCGATGTCAGCGACGGCCTGTCGGTACTCGGGACTGTCGCCACCAAACTCATGACCCGCGAGATCGACGGCCCCTGGAATCAACACCAAGAGCGAGCTGCTAGCGGTGCTGAGCGCAAAGCTGGTCGATTTTTCGAAGGCCCCTGGCCAGCGCCCGTAGTACAGGGCCTCGAAATCATCGGCAAAGAGGTAGCCCATGCCCGGGGAGTCATCGGCAATGGTCGTGGACTCAAGGTCAGCCGCCTTGGCGCGATCCATGATCGAGTCAATCTGCACCGGCGTCTTATAGGTGTTGTTCCGAATTCCGGATACAAGCGGTGGCACGCCCGTAACCAGCGCGGCGTGGTTGGGGCGAGAGATGCTCGGATACTGGGAGAGCGCGATCGCGTCGACGCCGGCGCGACGCAAACGATCCATCGTCGGGTGCCCGAAGGAATCATCCAGGCGCAGCCCATCGACGATGACCAGGATGACTCGCTTGCTAAGACGTGGTGGCGCGGTGCCGAGCACAGGGGCCGACTTGGCGATGGCGGGCTCGTGAATGTTCAGCTCGGGCAAGTAGCGGTCGGCGGCGCGCCAGGCCATCAGTGCCACGCTACCGGCCAGGGTAGTTAGCACCAGGGCCAGGAAGACCGGGGCAAAGACGTTGTTGGAGCTGGGACCGCCTGCTGACAAAGATGAAATCTACTCCTCTATGCGAGCGAGCCGTGCGTGATGGCCCCGTGGCTGTACGTGGGACTGGTCCCTGGGGCGAGTC